>WFSU01000052.1 GCA_015485845.1 Nitratifractor sp.
GCGCCAAGCTGAGCATGGATCTGGTTGGCTTCATCCGGCTGGATGCGCAGGGCTTGAGCCAGCTGACCAAGATACTGAGCCTCACTGTTCTCATCGAGATTGATCGCGCTGAGGGAGAGGGCATAGATCTGATGTTCCATCCCGCGAGGAACATCGTTGGCGAAGGCTTGGACATCGAGGGGTTTTCGGAACTCACTCTGAATGAAATCAATCTCATCCTGTGTCAAATCCCCCAGTTTGCTTACCAGGGCTTTTTGCTCTGCTTCATCAAACTTCCCATCCGACTTAGCGGCATTGATCATGGCTCGGATAATTAGCGTGGCTTGATCATTGGCTTGTTTGGGCTCGAGATCGCTGGGGAGCATGCTGTAATCGTCCGGCATGGGGGTGGGAGCATCGGGATTGACGGTTTGGACGTGTTTGGCGATGGAACCGCCGAGGAGTCCCCCGAGACCCCCTTTGAGCAGGTCATCCAATCCTCCAGCACTTCCCCCGGCTTTACCTCCAAGGACGCTTCCCAGCAAATCACCAAGACCTCCTCCGGATGCAGTACTGTTCCCACCACCGAGAACACTTCCGAGGAGGTCTCCCAGACCCCCACCGGATGTACCGGAAGAGGAAGCTCCCCCTCCCAGGACACTGCCGAGGATGTCCCCAAGTCCGCCGGACGTTCCACCTTGAGACGTACCCCCCAGGACGCTTCCGAGGAGGTCACCAAGGGCACCGCCCCCCTGTGTCTGCTGCGAAGAAGATCCTCCCAATGCGGCACCCACCAGGCTGCCGAGAATATTTCCTCCACCGGAACCCCCGGTCAGAGCTCCGCTGCTGAGCAAGCTGCCCAATATTTTGATTGCGTCCATTTCTTCTCCTTTATGTGTCAATCATGTAAGATTATACAATAATTACATTAGAAGTTAGAAATTAGAAGTTAGAAATTTTGGTATGTTTTGCTTTGCAAAACTTTTATGGGGAGAGGAAACCGCGTAGGGTGCGCAATTGCGCACCTATGGAGTGGATATGTTTGGAAAGGCTACATCTCGTACATGAGATGCGTAGCCTTGGTGACGTTGTGGTTGAGGCCGATCTCTTCGGGTTTGCATCCCAGAGCGAGAGCGACCATCTGGGGCATGTGGAGGACGGGGAGCTCGATGTCCCGGCCGAGCTGCTTGCCGGCGCTGTCCTGCTTGAGATCCATGTTGAGCTGGCAGAGGGGGCAGGGGGTCACCATCAAGTCGGCGTTGTTGTCGATCGCATCGAGCAGGGCGGTACCGCTGAGGGCATTGCTTGTCTCGGGTGCCTGAAGGTCGACGTGGAAGCCACAGCATTTGTTTTTGCTCTCGTAGTCCACGGTATTGCCCTCGAGTGCTTTGATCAACTCATCGAGAGAGGTAGGCGCGTAGGGGTTCTCGTGGTGGTTGTATTTGCCGAGGAACTCTTCGGATTCGTAGGAGACTTCCCCACCGCCTTCGCTGACCTCGAGTTCAGGCTGAGGGGCATTGTGCTTGTGGTGCAGGTGGCTCGGGCGGATGTTGTGGCAGCCATAAAAAGGAGCGATGTTGTGGCTCTTGAGGGGCTGGGTGACTTGTTCACGGAGCCTGTCGAGGCCGTAATCGTCGATCAGCGCATAGAGGAAGTGGCGCACTTGAGATGTCCCTTTGTATTCGAGACCGAATTCGGCCAACGCTTCATTGACTTTGGCACGCATCTCAGGATCGTGATCGAGACGCTCTTTAGTGGTGACGAGGTTGAGCTGGCACGTGTTGCAGATGGTGATGACATCGAGTCCCCGCTGCTCAGCGTAGCAGATATTGCGGGCGTTGAGTGTCAGGGAGAGCACTTCGTCAAAATCCTGTAAGTGGCTGGCACCGCAGCAGCTCGCTTCGACGAGATCGACGAGTTCAATGTCGAGTTTTTTGGCGACGGCCAACGTCGAGGAGAGGAGCTCTGGGGTTGATTCTTTTGCCGTACATCCGGTGTAGAGGGCATATTTCAGTTTAGGCATCGGGCGTCTCCTTAATCCAATTTACTTGTTTGAACTTTTTCGATGATTGTCTGGATCTCATCGAGCTTTTCACTGCGGGGCATTTTCTTTTTCATCACGTCAAACGGATGGACTTTGCCGGCTTTGACCATTTTGAGGGCTTCACTGAGGTGTTTGACGACTCCGAGACCTTCGGAGTAGAGGACGATGTCCTGCTCATCGAGGTAGCCGAATTTTTTGATCGAGCGGGTGAAGCCTTCGGCGTGTTTGGTCGCGACGTTGCGCTCGGCGACCCCCTGCTCGAACTGCATGTTGTGGAGCTTGGTGATCTTCTCGAAGGGGTTGACCTCTTTGGGGCATGCTTCGACACACTCGTTGCATTTCACACAGTCCCAGACCCCCTGGCCGAGTTCAGCGGTCATTTCGAGTCGTTCTTTGGCCGCGTCATCACGGGGATCGATTGCGAAACGGTACGCTGCTGCAAACGCAGCCGGACCGAAGAATTTGTCGTTGACTTCCAGTGTCGGGCAGGCGTAGTGACATCCGCCGCACTGAATGCAGTAGTCGGCATCAAGGAATTGCTCCACTTTGGTTTTCGACATGAGGGTTTCTGTCGTGGGATGTGGATCGACATCTGCTTCAACGTAGGGCTTGATGGCCGCGTGCTTCTCCCAGAAATCCCCTTTGTCGATGATCATGTCTTTGACGGCGCGTTTTTGGCTCTGAGGTTCGAAGACCAGCTCATCACCGAAGAGGTCGATCATGTCTTGTGCGTTTTGCTTGCACGAGAGGACGGGTTTGCCGTTGACCTTGATCCCGCAGGCTCCGCAGATACCGTGGCGGCAGCTTCGGCGGTAACTGAATGATCCGTCGTGTTCCCATTTGATGCGGTTGAGCAGGTCGAGGATCAGCTCATCTTTGCCCACTGCCATCTCATACGTTTTGTAAGTGGGGAGGTAGTCGGTCTCTGCGTTGAAGCGAAAGGCCTTGATGGTAATGTTTTTGGTTTGGGTACTCATACTCATATCGGCTCCTTAATACTTGCGCTCTTGGGGCTCGAATTTGCCCATCACGACATCCCCATAGTTCAAGGATACGGTGTAGTCGTCGTTCATCGTCGCATACGTGTGCTTGAGGAAGTGTTCATCGTCCCGCGTCGGGAAGTCTTCACGGAAGTGCGCGCCACGGCTCTCCTCGCGTGCCAGAGCCCCTTCGACGATGAAGAGGCTGAAGTCGATCATATGCCCCAGTTCAACCGCTTCCTGCAGGTCGGTGTTGAAGGTGTTGGACTTGTCATCGATACGGATATTCTGATAGCGACGGTGGAGTTCGGCCAGTTTTTCTTTCTGGCGCTGGAGGGATTCGGCGGTGCGAAAAACCCCGGCATCCATCGTCATGCTCTCCTGCAACTCCTCACGCAGAGCCGGGACGCGCTCGTCGCCGTTGTTTTCACGGATCCAGTTGAACTCATCAATCATCGTCCGGGCATCGTCGGCTGTTGCTTTGGCCAGCTTGATGCTATCGAGATCTTCGATCATCGCTTTGCCCGCTTCCCGCCCGAAGAACAGAGCCTCAAGGAGGCTGTTGGCACCGAGGCGGTTGGCGCCGTGAACACTGACACAGCTGCACTCACCGGCCGCATAGAATCCTTCGACAAACTCGGTAGGGGATTGGCGCACCTGACACCGTTTGTTGACGGGGATTCCTCCCATGGAGTAGTGAGCCGTCGCGGCGATCATGATGGGTTCTTTGAGCATGTCCTGACCGAGGAAGGTGATGGCCAGTTCGCGCAGCTCGGGAAGTTTGGTCATGATGGTTTCTTCGGGGAGGTGGGTCAGGTCGATGTAAACGGCATCCTTGTTGGGGCCGACTCCACGTCCTTCGCGGATCTCTTCCATGATGGCACGGCTGACGACATCGCGGCTGGCGAGTTCCATGGCGTTGGGAGCGTATTTTTCCATGAAACGCTCTCCTTCACTGTTGAAGAGGCGTCCCCCTTCACCCCGGGCTGCTTCGGAGATGAGGATCCCCGATCCCCCCAGTCCGCTGGGATGGAACTGGACAAACTCCATGTCCTCGAGCGGCAGACCTTTGCGGGCGACGATGGAGAGGGCGTCGCCGGTGTTGGCATGCGCGTTGGAATTGATCTTGTAGGCGCGGCCATATCCTCCGGTAGCAAACATGGTGACTTTGGCATTGAAAATAGCGGGGCTGGAGTCGCGAAGATTGTAGGCAGCGATCCCTTTGGCTTTGCCGTCTTCGTAGAGGAGGTCAGCGGCATAGTATTCATCGAAGACTTCGATGCCGGCTCGGTGTGCCTGCTCATACATGGTTTGCAAGAGGGTGAGACCGGTACGGTCTGCGGCATAACAGGCGCGGGGTTTGGATTGCCCCCCAAAAGGACGGGTTGCGATGGTTCCTTCATCCGTCCGGGAAAAGATCGCGCCCATCCGTTCAGCCCAGCGGACGGTCTCAGGCGCTTTGGAGCACATCAGTTCGATGGCATCCTGATCTCCGAGATAGTCACTCCCTTTGACCGTATCAAATTCGTGCAACTCGGTACTGTCGTCTTCGCGCAGGGCGGCATTGATCCCGCCCTGTGCAGCACCGGAGTGGCTTCTCAGGGGGTGGAGTTTGGTGATGACGGCGGTCTTTTTGCCCGCAGCGGTGAGCTCACGTGCCGCAGCCAGACCTGCCAGCCCGGCTCCGACGACGACGGCATCGTATTCGTAGATTTTTACATCAGTAATCTTCATGCTTGCTGTCCCTTCTCAATAGTTATAGCAGGGATTATAGCAATGGATCAATATAATCTGCATTAATAATTGAAACGATTCAAATGAAGCAGGGTGGGGTGTTACGCTTTTACTCTTTTTGGTATAATACTCATTAAAAAGAGTACACATTATGACAGACAATGAATCCTTTCTCATCCGGCAATTGCATTCAAAGCAGATCGGAGATGATGGTGCGGTGATCGGACAGACGGTGTACAGTATGGATGCTTTCTGCGAAGATATCCATTTCCGGAGAGCATGGATGACCCCGACGCAGATCGGGCGCAAGGCAATGCTGGTCAATTTCTCCGATGCCGTAGCGATGAATGCCGTACCACGATATGCACTGGTGACGGTGGCATTGCCTCGGGATTTTTCACGAGAGGCGATCGTGGAGTTGACCCATGCACTTGAAGAGACGGCAGAGGAGTGGGGGTGTGAAATTATCGGCGGGGATACCGTAGGCGGGGAGAAACTTCACCTCTCCATTACCTTGATTTCCGAAAGTAAAGCGCCATTGATGCGTACCGGTATATGCTTGGGAGATTTGATCGCCTATACCGGGAAGCTGGGGGAGAGCCGACGGGAACTGGTGCAGCTCGAGGCGGGGCAGAGTCTTCCGGATGATGCCCGCTTTTTCCAACCCACGCTACGGGCGGAGTTTATCCGAGAAGCGCGTCCTCTGTTGCGAGCGGGGATGGACATCTCTGACGGTCTCTATTGTGACACAAATAAGTTGCTTGATTTGAATGAAATCGGTATGGATATATTAGAAAATATTAATATCGAGACCGGTAGCAGCGGTGAAGAGTACGAAATGCTGATTGTATTCGATCGTGAACACGTCAAAACCCTCAAAAAACTGGCACTCTCGATGGATGTCCCCTTGAACATATTTGCATCTGTCACCCAAAATACCGACCGTTTTCCTTGCAAGAGCCACCATTTTGATTAATGAAGCGGTTAATAGAATTGAGGTATACTTCCGTCATCTATCGGGTATTAGTATGCCCGTTACCACGACACAAAGGCCTTCAATGCGATCGATCAAGGTAGCTCTGACCACACTTTTTCTGGCACAGGGATGGCTGTTTGCAGTGGATTTCTCCCACTTCAGTGACATGTGTGACCCCACCCCGACCCAATCCTGCCCCAATAAGCCTGAAGAGGTCAAAGCGCTCCAACACACCCTCAACTCTGATCCCGACCTGTATCTTTTTATCAAAGAAAACGGCCGATGGGA
Source organism: Nitratifractor sp. (assembly GCA_015485845.1). Lineage (GTDB taxonomy): Bacteria > Campylobacterota > Campylobacteria > Campylobacterales > Sulfurovaceae > S017-3. Next base: position 6,002 of record WFSU01000052.1, read on the forward strand.
CAAAGGTACCCGGGAAGCGGTGATCGTCTTTCAGGAGCATTACGGCATCAAACCGGCCAGCGGCTATGTCGGTAGCCGAAGCCGAATGTATTTGCAAAAGATCGCTAACGGTCGTAAGCCAAAACCCCATAAGACGAGTACTCAATCTAATAATAGCTCTTCCAAAAAACACAAACCAAAACTTCCGGATGCTCCTCCGACACGGGAATTTGTCCTCTACGGGGATATGTGTGACAATACGATCAAAGGGAACCACTGCCCCAACAAAGTGATCGAAGTTTCCAATCTCCAGATCCTCCTCAATGCCGATCCCAATCTCAATGTCAACATCGCAGCTGACGGTAAGTGGGGGAAAGGGACGCAAGAGGCAGTTGTCGCGTTTCAAAAATACTATAACATCTCCCCAGCCAGCGGCTACATCGGGCGTCGCAGCAAGAAAATGCTGGATCGGGTTGCAGGAGCTATGGTAGCCAGAGCAGCAAGTCCGGCGAAAAAGAGTTCACGGAAGAAATCCTCCGGGAAGAGTTCAGCTATTGCATCATGGCATGCTATGTGCGAAACGACCGCGACCGATACGTGCCCCAACCGCCCGGAGGATGTCCGTGCGCTACAGTCCTTCCTAAATCGTACCCTTCATCTTCGCTTGACGGTAGATGGCAAATGGGGGAAAGGGACGAAAAAAGCGGTCATCAAATTCCAGAAAAAGCATAACATCACTCCTGCTACCGGCTACGTTGGTGGTAAAACCCGCCGTGTAATGCAGCGGGTTGGCCGTTAATTCGCTTTGTAGCCATCCCTTGGCTTTGCCAAGAAGTCTCCTCTTTGAAAATATTACCTCACACTTCTACTGAATAGTCCAGCATAGCCTCATCCCCGGTCATCCCGCGAAACCCAAAATGGTACGCTGGCTGATCGTAGAGGATGACCTCGAGATCAACAGGTTCGATGTGCATCGTTTCTTCGATGCGTTGAAAGAGGGTGGTGATGAGCTGTTTTTTGGTCTGTTTGCTTCGCCCATCCATCATGGTGATTTCGATGAGGGTATAGGCATCGCTTCGATCGGTCGGGACGATGAGATCCTCTCGGTGCATGGGAAAAAATCGATGAAATCTTTTGTCAGCCGGATAGGCGAGCACCTCGACGATGCAGTCATGGATAATATCTGAGAGTGTCGACTTGATGGGGTTGAGGCGGGCATCAAGCCCAGTGATTTTGACGTGCGCCATTATGTTGTCCTTTGAAAAATTGTAAAATAGCTGTAGGTCGGGGTGCCTCACCCCGACAATCGGTAAAATAACAGGTATAGGGAATAGAAAGAATGATGCAGTGGCTAACGCCAAGAATAAAGGAGCCAAGAGAAAGTAGGGAAGAAGAAAAGCGATTTCATGTGGACTCCTTGTGTTATATGTGCGGCATTGTACCAAGCAGTTGCTTAGTGCCATAGGTTGTCAATATCGCAACATCCGATACGTCAGTGGCACCACTCCGAGAACCACCAGCCCAAACGCCAGCATCCCCACTCCGGCATATTCCCCGTACTGCCATGCCGCAGCCGGGAGGATCGTCCCCATCGCACCACCAAAATAGAAGAAGGTCTGATAGAGCACCGCGAGGGTGGGTTTGTCATCCGGAGCGAGGTCGCCGAGGTGGGTGGGGGTGACGGATTGGACGGTAAACATCCCGATGGTGACCAGCCCGATGCCGAGGATAATGAGGGGCAGGGGAGCCATGAGGGTGAGGAGGATGCCCAGCAACAGCGAGCCGATCCCGATCCCCAGCACCCGTACCCGCCCGATCCGATCGGAGCTGCGCCCAGCCACGAGGCTGGCAACGACACCGAACAGGAGGATCAGATACACGCTCCCCAGCGCTCCGGCATTGAGATGGTAGGGTGCCGCAGCCAGATGGTACGTGGCGAACGTCGTCACCGCCATAAACGTAAAGAAGACCACCGTGGGGATGATGAGGATGGAGAGGATCGCCGGATCGGTGAGGTAGGTGCGGATGCGGGCGGTATCGGCGGATCGCTTCGGGGTCACGGGAGTATCGGGGAGGTAGCGAAGCATTGCCACCAGTGCCACGAGGAGCAACACCACAAACACCCCAAACGCCGCCCGCCAGCCGTACCCCTGTGTCACCCAGCCAGCCACCAGCCGTCCCATCACCGCCCCGAATCCCGTCGCTCCCATATAGACACCCATCCCCAGCCCTCGATGCTCCGGCGGGTAGATCGCCTGAACATACGAGAGCATGATCGCCGTGATCCCCGGCACGAAGAGCCCCTGCAAGATCCGGCTTGTCAGCAGCACACCGAAGCTATCCGCCACCGCCGAAAGTCCCACCGAAAGCATCAGCAAAAACGTCGCCACCCCCATGATCCGCCGCGCCCCATACCGCCCGGCGATCGGCGCATACCACGGCGTTGCAAGCATCAGGACAAACAACATCCCCGTCAACAACAGATTGGTCTGAGCCATCGAAAGCCCAAACGCCCCCTGCAACTGCGGTAAGATCGCCTGCGGGGTGTAAATTGTGGAGAAGATCACCGATGTGACGAAGAAGAGGGTGAGGGAGGTTTTTAGCATAGAGTCTTACCTTAGTGCTTCACGCTTTTTCTTCTTGTTTAAATATCATGCAGTTATCACGTTATCTTTGGAGGGCTTTATCGATGTATGCCAATGTAGCATCCATGATCTCAAGAAGAATTTCGGTGTACTCGAGCACCTCATCAAATACTTCACTAAGTGCTTCTTCGATGTACTCATGCACCAGTGTATTGCGAATATCTTTCATGGTTCGCAATGTCTCGACATCGGAGATGAGACCGCGTTTCTCTGCGTTGTTGACGGTATCGATGAGGGTACCTTGGTTTTCAAACTCATAGGCATCGATGGTGCGAAAGACTTTGCGGATGAGGAAATCAACTCCGCGTGCATAGCGGCTGCACAGCGTCTCGAAGAGTCCAAATTCGTCGATGGTGTATGTGGGGCGGATGCCGATGGTCTGACACTCCTGGAGTGAATAGGCCAGCCAGTCGCGTTGTTTGGTCAGTTGAGCATATTCAAGAGTGAGTTTTTCACGGATCACAGCTCGACTGCCTCAGGGAGGATCATTCGGACAAACGGATCACGATGATCACCCCGATCATGGATGATGTCGAGTTTCTGTTCTCCGAACGCTTCGAAAAATTTTAGCCGCAATGTCCGAAGATCCCGTCGGGTCAGGGTAGGGCTGACTACCAGCAGGTCGATGTCTCCGCCTCGGCGCGTATCGTCGGTACGACTCCCAAACAAATAGAGTTTGGCATCGGAGGCAAGCGTGTGCAGGGTGCTTTTGAGCAGAGTGGCTTTCTCGGCACTGAGTCGCATGGTTGCCTCCTTGTTTGGATGTGGGGTAATTATAACATATTTCAAACAGAAAAGCTCACCCGATGCGGCCGCCATCATACCATGCATCACCCCACAGAGCCTGAGCCGGATCAAGAACCGTTAGCGCAACCCAACCTCGTCAAGAATCCCAAGTTCTCCAAATTCGGCGAGTTTGATCTCATACAAATGGTTGAGCTTTTTGCTCAAATAATGGGGATAGCCCAAATCGGACTCAAACTGCTTTGTCGCCTCAATGTATTTTGGGAAATAGACCCGGAAGCGTTTGATAACCTCCTTGAGCAAGGCTTTACCCCTTTTTTCAGAGAGTGCCAATGTGGCTGCCATCTGTAGATACTCTTCGTAAGTCAATCCTCTCTTTTTGGGATTATCTTCCGAAAATTCAATACCAAAGTCATCACCCCTTTTCCCCTCGTAGGCATAGGTACTGATGATATCATAAAGGGGTGCGAGTGCCCATTTGCCGTTATCTGTCTCAATGAGACCGATGTTTTTGGCATGAAAATCACCATGCTTGATCAGCGAAGCATAGACGAGAAAGCGAAACAGGTTCTCTTTGCTTTGTTTGTCGGTGACTAACGCGTTGAATTTTTCCAAAATACTGATAATCGTAATATCATACTTGTCTTCACTCTCAATGCCGAATTGCTGGGCAAAGTCGTATTGATTGTACTTATGACCCTCATGGCGGTCGTATCGCTTCGTGACAAAATAAAAATCGCGATTTTCCCCCAGCAAAACAGCCGTAAAGGGCACATCCAATCCCAATTCATTTTTGGCAAACGTCATGCACAGATGCTCATTGAGTGCCAGATAAGGTGTGTGCTTGATGCGCCTGTCGGAGGCATACGGCTTCAGCAGATAATGCGCCAGCTCACCACGCCCTTTGTCGGTACGATAGATGCGTTTCCCCTCAATATCAAGATTGATATCGATCTTGTGCTGGTATCCACTCAGAGAAGAGTAGAGTTCCCTGCTGCGTGTTTTTGCCTTGAGGACTTCTTTGGGGATATCCATCTCATACTTCAGAAGGTTCACGAAGGCATTGTGACCCAGTACGGCAGCTTTGATGCTCCTCCATGGCGGTATTGTCCGGTTTTGTTCTTGGGGTGTTTTCAGGTCAGACAGGCGCACGAAATCCAAATTACCATGCGTATCATCCAGTTCCAGTAACAACTCCAGAGGATTCAGGAGCGTACCATCCTTCAGCAGAAGTCTCTCGCGTCGTTTGCTTTCGGGAATGAGGTTTTCAAAAAAAGGAAAAAGAGCATAGCTGTGGTTGACCGGCTTTTCGAGCATAGGAAACTTTTCGCCTCTGTGGCTGGAACTGTAGGAAAAAACATAACCCTCTGCATACGTGAAAGAGAGTGCACCCACTTGTCTGGAATTCTGCAAAACCGCCAAAACAATCGGCGCCTCATCAACCGCATAATTTCTTTGATAATACCGTTGATTGGTCTGCCCCACCGCCACGATCAGATTCTCTTCCAGAAGAATGGATAGATAGTTTCTGAGAGCACGCTCTCCCAGAGAAGTTTTTTGACATAGCTCCTTGGTGGTCAGTTTCTCAGACGCTTCAAAATATCGTTTGATCTCTTCTAAACGAAGTCTTTTTTTCACGAGAGCACCTTTTTGAAACTTCGGCAAAAAAAGCCAAACTTCGGAATTTTTATATGCATTTTAAGTATTTTATAATATATTGGCTTAATGGTTACCTCAGCCGCACCGGCAGATAATACGCCACGTCGAAGCGCTCATCCTCGGACAAGAAGTGGTTTTTGCGAAAGATGGTGTAGGAGGGGAGGGTGGTGGCTTCGTAGCCGCTGCGGGGGAGCCACTCTTGGTATGCCCATTGGATGAGGCGGAGGATGTCGCCGTAGTGGCCTTGTGCTTCGACTCTCGCGTACAATCCTCCGGGGATGACAAACGAGGGGAGGGAGGTCTGCGCGGGGGCTGCCTCTTCGGGGACGCTCACAGCGGCGACGTAGTGGCACGATTCGAGTGGGGTGACGATGGGGTTGTCGTGGTAGATGCCGATGGAGGTGTGTGTCTCGATCTCGTGGGTGTAGAGCCAGGCGCGGAGCTTGTGCCAGATCGGCTTGATGGCGGGAGAGTAGCCCCGGTGGCGGATGTAGTAGGCGCGGATCTCAGGCTGCCGGACGATGGTGGGCTCCAACGCCCCATACTCCGCCACCGAGGCCGAGGCAGACTCCGAGCTCTCGATGATCCCCTGGGTGTAGGTGCGGTACCCGCCTTTGCGCCACTGGGTGGGGGTCATCTCAAAGCGCCCTTTGAACACCCGGATGAACGACGTCTGCGAGCTGTACCCGCACATACGGGCGATGTCGGTGATGGTGGAGCCGGGGTTGGTGATGAGAAGGCTGGCGGCCTTTTGGAGCCGGATCGACTGGATCATCTCATAGAGGTTTATCCCCATCTGCGCCTTGAATAACCGCTGCAAATGAAACCGACTCACCCCGAGGTGCTTGCACAGCTCATCGATGTTGAGGTCGGTGTCGATGTACCGATAGATATAGTAGAGCGCATCGTTCGCCAGCTTGGCATGGTGGGCTTGGGTGGTGGGCTTCATGGGTGCTAACAATGGATATTGATTGTCAAATCTGTCAGCATCTCCAGTTTCATACCATATATTTTAGGGTTTAGTAATTTTTTTCTGAATAAAGGATTACGCCTTGAATCTTCAAGTTTTTGATAATGGAGTACGATTTTTTTTATTTTATCTTCTAAGCCCTTATTTTTGACGACTTTATGACAATTCTCCAACTGCTCATATTTTTCTTTATATTCTCTATAAGTTAGTTTTCCACACAATATTTCAACTATGACAATTTTATTATTATTGCAGACAATGATACAATCGCAGATTTTATACGATGAGGAGAACAGCCTTTTTTCAAGTTGGCTATCCAAAAAGCCATCATCAGGCTTAAAAATCTTTTTAATATTTTGTTTGTTAACCTTGCATTTTCCTTCTTTGCATTGGTCTTTTGCATTAAATACTGATGAAAAGGGCATGTTTACCCCTCAATTATTTCATTGATTTCTTCTGTTCTATCTAGAAGTTCGTCTAAAATATCGTCAAAGTTATCATTAGCAATACCGTATTGATCAATGGTTAAATTTTGAACTTCCGTAGTACCATCTGCATCTTTAAACAAATATGATGATACCCTCTCTTTGTTTATGATGATATCCTGACTTAATTTATGCTTTTTCAGGTACTTATCGACATTTTTCTCATCTGCTTCTGACAATTTAATGCAATTGCTGATTTCATTTAAAATATAATCACTGTGTGTAGTGATTAGAACTTTTGCACCAGCATTGACCATCATTACGAGAAGTCTGGCCATTTCTATTTGTGCTTGTGGGTGCAAATGTGCTTCCGGTTCCTCGATAACCAATAGTCTATTTTCCATCTTTGAAAAGTGTTTTAAAAAGATAACCAACGGTAACAATTCGACTGTAGCAGAAGAAGTGAGATGCAACTCTAGTTTATCAGAACTTTTGGGTTTTAGATAAAATTGTGTGTAGCTTTGCTCTTTTTTCTCTTCGACAATTTGACCTTTAATAATTCTTTTCTCAATAAATTCAAATATTTTTTTCATTTTTATTTTAGAGAAATGGTCTTTGTCTTTATATCCAAAAAACATTAGATCATCACCAAATTTTCCTGATTTAATGTCTGAAAAACCTGATATAAAATCAATAGTTGGCTCTGTTAATTTGGTCGCAGTTGGTTGCCCACCAAATCTATCCCTCAATACCCCAGAAACAATTTCATCAAATGCTAAAATAAATCCTGTTCTTGATGCCGGGAAATAAAATTCCTTCTCAGAAGATTTTTGTTCTGAAATTTCCTGCATTATTTTTCTAAATATTGTTTGCAATACAATTAAATGATCTATGTCTTCGTTGTCATTATTGATAGTGATTTGTTTATTCTTAAAAATCATTTCTTTGGTGATTTTACAATTTAGCAATGTGATACCATTTAGAATTTTTCTATTAATATTAAAACTCAGATTTATTTCATTAATGATATTCAAGATTATAAAATTTTCAATATCACTAATAAGAAATGATATATCGGAGTTTGAAAAATCATATGTTACCACTCGAGTATGTTCTGTCTCGTATTCATCGAAATCAATTTGAATTTCATGCTCGTTTTCTATAACAATTTTTTCAGTTTCTTTTATTCTTTGAATTATTTTCTTTTTGCTTTTATCATTAATATATCTTAGAAAAAGTGTTCTTAAATATGAGTTTCTCTTATCGGATGATTTTGATAATATCTTATTCAACATATACACAATGTGTGCTGAGTAGCTTTTGTTCGTACTGTTTTTCCCAACGAAAACGGTTAAATCTTTTATCTCAAATTCGGCGTTATCTATTCTTGCCAATTTATTGATTTTAAATTTCATGCTACTTCCTTTTTAATATGCAGTGACACTCATACGTTTTTATAATTATAGCTTCTTAAGTATGAATTTATTATGATAAATAATCAATATAAAGCAAAAATAGATAATTAACAAAGCACAAAAAGTAAAGATAAAAACCCTCAATCCCACTACAATACCCCATCAATTACGAAAGGAACACACATGAAACGCTCATTTATCCGGGAGATACTCGAACACACCGACAGCGACACCATCAGTTTCGCCGGGGGATTGCCGGATGTGGGGTTGTTTCCGCGTGCGGCGTTGCAGGCAGCGGCGGGGAGGGCGCTGGCGGGAGCGGAGGGTTTGCAGTATGGGGTTTCGGCTGGGTTTGCGCCGTTGCGGGAGCAGATCGCCGGGTGGTATCGGGAGTGGGGGTTTGAGACGGGGACGGAAAATATCCTCATCACC
>WFSU01000053.1 GCA_015485845.1 Nitratifractor sp.
ATAGGGTTTGCATTATAATCAACCTGTTCGTTTTTTATGGAAGAAGTTGCACCAAATGGGTGAAAGAATTTGGGGTGGGCTTCTTCCTCTTAGGTACCTAATTATAGGGCAATTGTGGTTATTCTGTGATTGGGTATGGATTTTTTAGGGTGAAACTATTTACCTCACTTCCAACAAAAATGTGGCATCATGCGGTACGATTTTAGATGTGCATTAATGAGAGGAAAAAGATGGAACCTGTACAACCGTATTCCATTATCAAGATCCGTCAGGGGCAGAAAGTCCCCTTCGAGGATACGCTGATCCGTGAAATCAAACTGACGATTGTAGTCAATGGAGAGGCAATCGCCGCGCTGATGGCAACGCCGGTCGATCAGAAGGCGTTGGCGATCGGGTATTTGATGAGTGAAAATATTTTGGCACTAGCCTCAGATATCTCCGAAGTGTCATTGGGGGAGGAAGGTGCACGGGTGGTCATTGCTGCCACGATCGACGAAGCAGCTGCCCGCAAGCTCAATGCCGAGGGGGTGGTCATCAGCGGCTGCGGTCGGAGCAAGACCGCCAACATCGACCCCGAGGCGATTCGTGCCCGTACCCTGACGACCGACTATGCCCGTCCGGCGGCGTGGATCAGTGAGACGATGGAGGGGTTTGAAGCGCATTGCCGTCTCTACCGGCAGACCGGATCGGTGCACACGGCGATGCTGGCACTCGAGGATGGTAGCACATTCGTCGCCGAAGACATCGCTCAGCACAACACCGTCGACAAAGCGATCGGAAAAACCCGCCTTGCCGGAGCGGATACCAGCCGAAGTGTGTTGTTTGTCAGTGGGCGTCTCTCCTCAGAGATGGTCGCCAAAGCGGTCATGCATGCCATTCCCATCGTTGTTTCCCGCACCGCCTCAACCTGCCTCGGGGTGAGGATCGCCGACAAGTTCGGCCTCACGCTTGTCGGCTTTGCCCGTAAGGGCTCGATGAATATTTATACCCATGATCACCGCATTACTACAGAGGAAGAGAAATGACTCAGCTTGATGTTTACGGATTTGATGAAGCTTTGAAAATGGCATTGGAACGTGCTGTACCGACACGTCGAACAGAGAGTGTGATGCTCGACAGGGCGCTGGGGCGGGTGATCGCCCACGCCGTGATCTGTCGCAAAAACATGCCCGCGTTTGACAACTCCGCGATGGATGGCTTCGCCGTGCGGCAGGCCGATGCCGGGAAACGGGTCACAGTAGTCGGGACGGTGTATGCTGGAGACATTCCCTCGATGGAAGTGCAGGCAGGCGAAGCGGTGAGGATCATGACCGGAGCACAAGTGCCCGCCGGAGTCGATACCATCGTCCCGATCGAAGATGCCTTTGACGTAACCGACGAGGCGGTGAAACTGCCTGAGACGCTGAAGCGGGGGAACAACCTCCGTCTTCGGGGAGAAGAGCAGGAGAAAGGAGCGGTATTGATGGAAGCCGGGGTACGCCTCGAGCCCTCCCACATCGCAATGCTCTCCGCTCAGGGGATTGTCGCGGTGGAAGTGACCGCTCCGCTGAGGATCGCGGTGGTCTCGACCGGAGATGAGATCCGTGAGCCGTGGGAAGCAAGCACCGATGATGAGATCTACAATGCCAATGCCTTCGGGATCACTGCGTTGCTACGCCGATACGGATTTGACCCCACGTATGCCGGGTCGATCCCCGATGATCTGGAAGCGACCCGGGCGATGATCGCCGATCTCAAACGCTACGATGTGGTCATCAGTACCGGCGGGATCAGTATGGGGGACGCCGATTTCCTCTACGAAGCGTACGTGGACAACGGGATGAAACCGATCTTTCATGGGATCAACCTCAAGCCCGGCCGTCCGGCGATGATGGGAGTGATGGGGGAGACATTTGTGATGGCGATGCCGGGCAATCCCCTCACGGCGATGGTCACCATTCTCCTCCTCTCCCTGCCGGTACTCTTCCGCCTCCAGGGGGCAGTACGGTGGCATCACCCTTACGTGACGGCGACCAATGCCGACCCCTTCAAAGCCCGCCCCGGACGCACTAATCTGGTGTTGGGGCAGCTCGAGGGCAGTGCCTTCCATGTCACTCGCAATAATAAGTATGGTTCAGGAATGCTCACCCCTCTGATGGAGTCCAATGCCGTAGTGATCCTCGGGGAGAGCCGAAGCGGCGCCGAAACAGGTGAGACACTCAAAGTGGTATTGATCGGTTATGATGCGATGAGCGACAAGCAAGAGGCAACCAATGATTAGAGATGTATTATAAGTTAAGAAAAATTGAAAGCAAGCTCGAGGGGGGTCTATTTTGACAAGGAGAGCCTACGAATGAAACAGGAAACCACTCTATCACAATCTATCTCGTCTTATCTCTCTCCTGATGGCAAACTCAGTTGCGAAAAAGCTTATCAAATGGCTACAGAGCAAGGATTTACACTTTTACAGATAGGGGAGATAGCCCAGTCAAAAAATATCCGTATCAGCGACTGTTTATTAGGACAGTTTGGTTCTTTGGTGATGGGAGAATTTGATGATAACGTTTATGAGAGGCTACTGGAAGTTGCTCAGTCCCCTGAGCGTATCGCCTGTGTTGAGGCAATGGTTATAGGAAAAGAGCTGGGTTTTGACATGTTGCGTAGTACATTGCTTCAGAGTGGGATGGATGTGGTGCATTGTGCGCTGGGTTGTTTTCGTGAACGCCGCAAGACCAAACTCTATCTCAAGACCAAAAACTGGATCGAAAACAGAGATGAAGCGCTGGTCTTCAGCAAAGGAAAGATCGATATCTTAGAGCTCATCGATCAGCACGGCTCTATCTCCAAAGCTGCCAAAGAGATGGGAATGAGCTACAAAAAAGCATGGACACACATACGACTCCTTCAGGAGCATCTTGATGATGAGATCCTTATCACTCAAAAAGGAGCGGGAAAACAAGGGGGTACCCGCCTTACTCCCATTGCCAAAGAGTTTATCCATAATTACCGTATCATGCATGAACGGATTATCGCCTATGCCGACGAACAGTTCAAGCAACTATTTTTGACAGCCAGGAGCAGACAATAGTGTACATCTCCATAGGCGGCATACCTCACACCGCTAATAACAATTTAAGTTTTTTTAATCATAGACAAAGTATACTTCTTCATAAATATGCAAAGTATGCATATTTAAATAATATCCATAAAAGGGAGTATTTGATGAAAAAGGTGCTTTTGTCGGTTGTGTTGATGGGTGCAATAGGAATTGCCAAAGAGAAAGTCATCGTCTTCCACGCCGGAAGCCTCTCGGTGCCGTTTACCCAGATGGAAAAAGCGTTTGAAACCAAATACCCGCAGTACAATGTCGTCCGCGAAGCGGCCGGATCGCGTGCCTGCGCCCGCAAGATCACCGACATCGGCAAACCGGCCGACGTAATGGCCAGCGCTGCCTACAAGGTGATCGACAACCTCCTCATCCCCGACTATGCCAAATTCAATGTGCAGTTTGCCACCAATGAAATGGCGATCGCCTATACCGACAAGTCAAAATATACGGATACCATAACTGCACAAAACTGGCCGGAGATCTTCCTGAGAAAAGGTGTTAAGATCGGCCACTCCAACCCCAACCTCGACCCCTGCGGCTATCGCAGTATCCTAGTGACCAAACTGGCAGAGCGCTACTACCACAAGCCGGGCTTTTATGATGCACTTCTCGGGTATGGAACCTCCTATACCAACGGAGAAGAGAAACGAAACAAAGTGATCGTCCGCCCCAAAGAGACCGATCTACTTGGACTCCTTGAGGCCGGAGCGTACGACTACCTCTACATCTACAAATCAGTCGCGCAGCAGCATGGGTTAAAATACCTTACTCTCCCTCCTGAAGTGAGCCTCAAATCGAAGAAATTTTCTGATCTTTACAAGCAGGTGTCTTTCCAGATCACCGGGAAAAAACCGGGAGAATTGATCACCAAAAAAGGGGCACCGATGGTGTACGGGATCACGGTGGTGCAAAATGCTGCCAAGCACTTACCACGCAACCAAGCCGGAGCCGTAGCGTTTGTTCGTTTTGTCCTTTCTCCTGAAGGGCAGGCGATCATGCGTCAAAACGGTCAGGGGGTCATCGCTCCGCCGACGATCACCGGCGATGCGCGCCTTTTGAAAGCAGGAAACACGGAGTCCAAATGAGA
>WFSU01000054.1 GCA_015485845.1 Nitratifractor sp.
AATTCCAAAGAATGTCAAAGAGCTTGAGGAGAATACGAGAACATTTATGGAAGCTTTACAAACAAACCCTGAACGGGTGGCAGGATATTTCAAGCACCCCTCGGTACAATATGCGGCTTGAGATTCAGGTTATTTTTTGGTGGAGTAATAAGCTTATAAAACTGTATTTTTTCAGCAGCACTGACCTTAATAATTTTTTTCAAGAACTCCTCTCTTGTTGAGATAATAATTTTTATATTGTTCCATTTATTTGCTATCTCTTCTATCGATTTAAAAAAATCGTTAACTGAAAAATCTTCACGTAAAGCTGCTCCAACTTCTTCTAATCCATCTATAAAAAGAATTATATTCCCACAGCTAAAATTTAATTCTAGCAGTTCAGCATCTTGGTAGTTCCAATCGTTGCTCTCTATAATAACCTTAAATAAATCAGATATACTATTTATCTTTACCTCATTAACTGTAGAAATAATTGCATTAGATGTTAAAAAAATGACTTTTTTATTTTCATTTTGTTCACAAATTCTCTTTGTTAATTCTTTCAAAAAGAAGGTTTTTCCGATGCCCCCTTCGCCCGTAACAATAGAAACTAGAGAGCCACTCCTCTGGAGTTTTTCATTAAAATGCTTTATGCCCTTTTCTGAATTTTCTTCATGTATCTCCTCAACAGCATCTATTGAGATGTTATATATTTTCTGATCAACATACACATTTTTTTCAGGGAACATTCTCCTTCTTTCATTCATTACATTACTATTTTGTGATAATTTGTAGATGTACTCATCAACGTACTCAATATAGTCTAAATCTATGTTGTGGCGTTTGGCAGCATCACTAATTTTGGCTTTTTTGTCAAAAGTTAAATTTTCAACTATATCCCTATCCTCTTTTGATACGAAAATAGTAGTTTTTCTTTCAAGAGCCCCTTTCCTTTTTGCAAAGTTCGAAAGTGTTCTCGGGATAGAAGAAAGATTGTTCCCAAGAAACAAATAATTTCTGTTTTTATAATAAAATAGTTTATATTCATTTGTAGTTATTTCACTTTCAAGTAAAGGTGTTAATTCCAGTCTCGGTACGCACGTTCGCAATATTTCTTCTGCACCCATCGTAATTTGCGTCTTAGTGTTTTCCGCGTTGATTGTTGATGGATAAATGTTAAAGATTTCAAAAGCTTCTTTTTTATGTAAAATATGTTTGATGAACAAAAATGCATTTGTGGCTGCATATTTTTGAAAGGATTTTGTTTTTTCCCCATCCGCCCAATCTGATATTCCCTTTATCATAATGGAAGGAATATCGATCCCAACTATTCCAGATGCCTCCATTTCTCCTCCAATAGCATCAGGATAGCTATTTATTAATTCTTGTCTGAAATCCTTATTGTCAATGAGTTTCTCGGATGTTAAAATTTGGCCTGTGTGAATTGCAAAATTATCATTATTATTTTTAAAATTATTATCCTGTGAGAACCGATTAAATAGTTTTCTATCTACCGAAGCAGGTGAAGCACGATGCTGCATGCGCTCGCGTCCTATTCTTGAAATATCGTAATGTACAATAGTGTCTGAAACTAAGATATCTCCAATTTTTTGTCTCTCCTTTTTTAAACCAAAAGCTACACCAGCAGAAATAATAATAATATCTCTACCCAATGATTTAATAACCGAGTTAACTGTATCTTTGGCCGCCCCTTCTCTAATTGCTCCCTGGTTGTTTGTTTTTACTATAGCAGTAGAAAACAAACCGAGAAGTCCACAATAATATGTTAAAGATCCGATTGCTACCTCATACATACTTTCTCTTGAAGAGAAAGGCGATAAAAAGCTTTTAGCTACTTCTAATTCAATACTGTTGGCAACAATTATTACAATATCAATTTTAATATATTTTTGGAAGCTTTTTTCATCTAACAGTTCAAACACAAACATTATCTTTCCCTCCCTCCGATTGATGTACAATTTTATTTAAACTTTCCTAAAAAAGCAGACATACATTAAAAGAGTATAAGACGGGGAAAGGGAGGGGGTAATGATGACTGATGGATCTAAATACGATTATTCACAGCAAAAAGCTGAAAAAGGGAAGAAAGGGAAGGGGTGGTGATAACTGATAACCCAATTGATTCACCTGCAAGAAAATAGCGGGGTCTAAAGTTTTTTGTGCGTGTGCCTGGTTTGTACGCCTCCCATATGCATCCCCACGCTGGAGCATTGGGACGAGCGGGTAGTGGGGTCAGAGCTTTACTTTTAACTCAAAAACTGCTATACTGAAACAAAAAGAGTGTGCATGGCGCGAAAACCGAGGATAGAAAAAGTCGGGTTTTATCATGTCGTCAACAGAGGCGTTGCACGCGGTCGTGTGTATCGTCAGGAGAGAGATTATGAGCGATTTCTCGAGATCGTGCAGGGGGCGAGTGAAGAGTATGACTTCACGGTGCATTCGTACTGCCTGATGGACGACAGCTACCATCTGCTGCTGCAGACCACCCGCGAAAACCTCTCACGACTCATGCAGAAAATCAACGCAAAATACAGCATATACTTCAACAAAAAATACGACCGGATCGGACCGCTCTGGCAGGGGAGGTTCGCATCGTGGT
Source organism: Nitratifractor sp. (assembly GCA_015485845.1). GTDB lineage: Bacteria > Campylobacterota > Campylobacteria > Campylobacterales > Sulfurovaceae > S017-3. Next base: position 2,600 of record WFSU01000054.1, read on the forward strand.
ATGTGTATGATGAAACGTACCTGCACACCCTGATACGCTACATCGAATCCACCCCGATCCGAGCCAATATCGCCCGAAAAATCGGTGAGTACCCCTGGGCGATGAGCAGCCGGAACCATACAGAATTTTCGGTATTGGATTTCGAACGGATGGATCGCATGGAACTGGGCAGAGCATTTGACGACGACGATCAGAAAAAACTCGACGCTTTTATGAGCAAGAAGCTGGACGTAAAAGCAAAAAGCATCGTGACCAGAAAACAGCGCACACTCAGGGAACATTTCAAACACCACGGCAGAGAAGACGCCATTCTCAAGGCGATCCAGGATGGCTACACGCAAAAAGAGATCGCCGTGTTTTTGAACCTCTCCCATGTCGCCATCTCGAAGATACTGAAAACCTACCGGCAGAAACATGCACTCTTTGACCGGCTGAAAGCCAGAGGCATCTTCTGGAGCTACAGCAAAGAGATGATGTATCACGAAAACCTGCTGATCGAATATACCCTCAAATATGCCGATTTTGATGACATCGCCCTGCTCCTTAAGCTTCTGGGCAAAAGAAAAGTCAAAGCCGTCTGGGACAAAAAAATGAAAAGCGATCAGCGGTTTCTCAAAGTAAACTTCATGATCGCAAGGGTGTTTTTCGGCATGGATGTCGAGAGTGATTACTTCAAAGGTCTCAAAAATGAACGACGTAAAAAACTTGAACTGCTTGCTTCCTGATACACAAAGACTCCTGGAGAAGATGATCAGAGAATGCCGCTTTTTGGACAAATACGTTCTGGTCGGCGGGAGCGCTCTGGCGCTGCACCTGTGCCACAGAAAAAGCGAGGATTTGGATTTTTTCACCTATGCAGACCGTTTGGACAGGCAGGAGATTTTTGCATACATTCAATCATTTGAGCACAAGGAAGTACTGAACCAGACAGAGGAGCAGATTGATGTGCTCCTTGATGGTGTCAAAGTAACTTTTTTCAATGCCGGGTGGGGTTTTTTGAAACCTCAGAAAATCAGACGGTTCAATCTCGCCACAATAGAGTCTATCGCAGCAATGAAAGTCAATGTTCTGTTTTTGAGAGCCACATACAGGGATTATTATGATGTGTATTGTCTGGCAAAAAACGGAATGGGGCTGAGAACAATGTATGAAAAAAGTCGGGCGATACTCGAAGGGGTCACCTTCAAATTATTTGCAACTGCCCTGCTCTACACCGATGACATCGAAGATGATTCCATAGTACACCTTGATCCAGTTGAGTTGATAACCAAAGAAAAAATCCGGGTTTTTTTTCAGAAGAGATTGAGAGGGTAAACGAGAGCTTCACTTTCTAAAGCTCTTTGTGTGTGTCCGGAGTGTGTGCCTTCTATATGCATCCCCACGCTGGAGCATGGGGACGAGCAAAAACCTACTGTCCCCCCAGATCCAGCGTCCAGTATCTCTTCCAGGTGCCTGCGCTGTTTTTCTCAAGAGCCATCCCCATTTCATCAAAGCGGGGATCCATGATGTTTTTGCAGTGGCCGGGGCTCTCCATCCATTCCGCGACGACGACAGAAACGCTCTCCTGTCCGGCGGCGACGTTTTCGCCAATTTTGTCGTAGGAAGTATAACCTTCGTTCTGAATGCGCACTTTGAAGATAGTCCCATCCGAACTAACGTGCGACATAAAATCATTGTGTGCCATATCCTTACTGTGTTTTCGAGCCGCTGCAGCGAGCTGATCGTTCCAGACAAGCTCGGTCGTCGCCTCGTAATGGGTGTCACCACAGTCATTCGGGTGCGCACGCTCGGCATTGATCGCGGCAAGATAGGCATCATAGGTCTCTGTGCCGACAATCGTATCCCGTACCGAATCACATCCCATGATACCTATGCTTAGCATCGTTATCATTGCTATGTTGAGTGTTTTTCCCATGATGAAGCCTTTCAACAAAGTAGATTTGAAAAATAGTTGAAGGAGAAAATGAAGTAAAACCTCCTGCCAGATCCCTGCGGCACCCGGCTGAGTGGGGTGGGCTGCTATGTTCCCATCCTGACCCGGTGTCCCGCACAACCGTTGCACAGGTCTAACAAGAGGCAGGCGCATTATAGCAGAGTGTAGCTAATATTTATCATTTATCGGCTATAATGTCGCCCTTGCATAACATAGAGAGGTGGCCGAGTGGTCGAAGGCGCACGCCTGGAACGCGTGTATAGGGCAACCTATCGAGGGTTCGAATCCCTTCCTCTCTGCCAGATATTCACACACAACCCCCTATAAAGGAATCACCCTATGATGACACCCATGACATTAGGACAGTACAATATTCAAACAATGGAATTTACCAAAGACGAAGCACGCTTCGCCACCGCCGATGAGGCGATTGCGCACATCGAAGAGCAGATCGCTGCCCACCCGATGGCGGCGTACATTTCAACGTTTGACCACTATACCCATACCAAAAACCTCCCCCAGCACCGCATCGCTGAGGATATCGTCGATGTCAAAATGGCGATCTTCTGCTTCGGGCCGGACATCTCCATCCCACAGCTGGCCGGTATCCGTCCCCGCAGCATCTCCGTTGTCGAGCATACCGACAAATTTACCGTTACCTTCATGAACGCTCCGGCTCCTTTTATCCAGGACGCTATGACTGAGTGGTGTGAACAGCTCAAGAAATAAACTATCTTTGCCGCTTTCGAGCGGCATCTCTCTCCAAAAATATGTCAATCTGACATATTTTCCTCCCCCCTATGATTTTTGCGTTATCCTTCCAGTATGTATCCAAAGAAAAAAGAAAAACTCTACCTCTCCGACCTCATGGACGATCCGGCGATCGCGTATCCGGCTTATTATGTACTCAGCACTTCTATGTCCAAAAATGAAATGCTGCACGATGCACTCATCGCCCTGCACCGCTATGAGATGACCCATTATGAAGTGCCCAAAAAATATGAAGATATTTTTACTTCCATGCGGCAGGGCTCGTTTCCGATCTACAAGGAGAAATACGTCGTGGGGTATTTTGGCGGCCGAATGATGTATCTCGAATCACACGGCTGGAAGAGCATGCCCGTGACCGAAGACGTGTTTGTACTGGAAAACTGGAGGGTGTGTTAGCCGCCCGAGAGGGCGACAGGGGAGAAGTTATTGCTTGTCTGCGGCGCGTTTCTTCTCGAGGAGATCGTAGCGCGGGAAGCCAAAGATGCTCTTGCGGAAGACGACGATCTTCTTGGGGTCATCCACGGCGTACGCTTTGATCGTGATCGGCAGCGGGGTGTCTTTGGTCATATTTTTGACCAGGATATCTTTGGTCTGGAGGATGACGACTTTCTTCTTCTTTTTGCCCGCCCCGAGATGGAAAGCTTCTTTGGGGCGGATGATCGTGATCTTTTTGCCCATGTCCCCTTCGATCTCAAAGGCGTACTTGTGCGCTTTGCGGTCGGTGTTCTGGAAAAGGAAGATGTAGTCGTTCTGCACCTTGCCGTCATCGGTGATCTTGTAGAGTCGTGTTGATTTGTTGATGTTGAGGAGCATATTCTCTTTTTTAGTACCCATCATAAAGAGGGCGACCAACACCAGAGCAAGCGCCCCGAAATATGCGAGGACTTTGGGACGGGTATAGCGCGTCTTGCCTGCCTGGTGGATCGTCTCATGCTCGCTCGACCAGCGGACGAGGCTCGGACGGTCGAACGCCGCCTGAACTGTGGTACAGGCATCGACACACTCGAGGCAGTTGATGCACTCGAGCTGGAGACCCTTGCGGATGTCGATGTGGGTGGGGCAGACGGTCACACAACTCTCACACGCCACACACTCGGCGCCTGGATTGTCGGCAAGGAGATCTTTCTTCTTGTCGTATTGCTTGTGTCGATCGTTACCGTGACCGGTGTAAATCTCACCCCCGCGATGCGGATCATAGATCGCCATAATCGTATCGTCATCGTAGAGCACCGACTGGACACGGCTGTAGGGGCAGATGTAGACACAGAAATTCTCTTTGATAAACACGATGTCTGCGATAAGGAATAGCGCCACACCAATGACAAATCCCAACATGACCGAGTGATCTGCCGGGTGCTGGATATACATCATAAACTCTTCGGGCGGGACGAAATACCACATAAAGTCCGCTGCAGCGATCAGCGCCAGTACCGACCAGATCAGGATAGCGATCACTTTTTTCACCTGATTACCCGGCAGGCTCATGTCCGGCTCCTGCTGCTTGTTTTTGATCCGTTTGCGCAGTTTGAGGATCTTGGTTTCGATCAAGTCACGGTAAATCACCCGAAAGATCGTCTGAGGACACGCCCAGCCACACCAGACCCGTCCGCCGACCGCCGTAATGGCAAAAATTCCGAGGAATCCCAACATCAAGATAAAGGGCATCAGGTAGAGTTCCTGCATGTCGAAGCGGGTAAAGAACAGGTGGAGTTGTTTGTGGTCAAAGTTCAGCAGGAAAAAATGGTTGCCATGGATCGTAATCCAGGGCAGCCCCAGGGCGATGATCGTCGCCGCAACATAAACCCAATACCGCTTGATGCGATAGGGGATCCATCCTTTGAGATACTCTTTTTTCCCTTTGGGCTTGGTCTGCCCTTCGGTGCTTGTCGTGGTAGTGGCCATCGGTTTTCCTTTTGTGTGATATCAGGGGTTGAGGGTGCAGATCATCTCCGGTACACCCTCCGGGTTGGGATGGTAGTGCGCTGTCAGCTTCTCCATCCAGCTGTCATCCAGTATCTTCTTGAGTTGACGCGACTCGATGTAATCTTTGAGCGAACTGCGACTGACACCGAGATCCCGGGCGATTGCACTGACATTCGTCCCGGCCTTGAGCTGGGCGATAATCCGGTCGAGATAGCCGTCAAACTTGGAAGCCGAGCGGCTCCCCTTCGGGCGTCCTTTCTGACTGCGGCGCCCCTCCGGTATCGTCGGTTCATCGACGTGCATGATCAGCGGCAGGATTCGAGCCAGCGGCGTGTGGTCACCCACTTCCAGCTCGACCGACGCCAGATCAAGTGTCACGTCGCGGCTCAGCATGCAGTTGATCACCGTCAGGATCTCTTCCATCGTCCCGCCCAGCGTCTGGACTTCGTCGATGATGACACGATCTCCGGCCTCGAGCGAATGCAAAAAGCTGTCGAACTGCTCACGTTCGGTGAGTGGTTTTCCCTGCGAGCCAAACTCGATCATTTCCTGATCGGCCAGCATCTGCCGGGATCGGAGATACCCCATCACGATCGCCCGCTGATGAAGGAGGGAGAGATCATCGGAAAATTGTCTCAGCAGAGTATAAACCACGCACGGCTCCTGAATGGTTACGCAATAGTAACGACTTTTGATGTAAAAAATCATTAAAAGTATTTATTTTTACGTCAATTTTGTATTACCTATATGATTTTACCCGAGAATGTGTTAAAATACGCTCAAATATTCGGGGTGCATCTCTTCAGGTACCGTTGCCCCCACCAAAAGGACTCCTGTGAATCTCACCCACCTCGACGACCAGAACAAACCCAAAATGGTCGATGTCTCCGACAAAAATGCTACTGAGCGCATCGCCACAGCCAGCGGTATCATCGCTGTCACTCCCGAGGCCTACGAAGCGGTCGTCGCCAACACCGCCAAAAAAGGCCCCGTCCTTCAGACCGCCGTCATCGCCGCCATCCAGGGCGCCAAACATACTCCCGACCTGATCCCGATGTGCCACCCCCTGATGCTCACATCGGTCAAGACGGATGTGGAAGAGCTCCCCGATCTCCCCGGATTCCGCCTCACCGTCACGGCCAAACTTGTCGGCAAGACCGGCGTGGAGATGGAAGCCCTCACCGGAGTGAGCGTGGGACTGCTGACCATTTATGACATGCTCAAGGCGATCGACAAAGGGATGGTGATCCAACAAATCCAACTCGAATCCAAAAGCGGAGGAAAAAGCGGTGATTTTAGACGATAAAACTCCAGAGAAACCCCAGATCGACTACCCCACCCAGTGGGGATTCAAACTCATCGGCCGGGACAAAGACGCCTTGCACCGGGCGATCAAAGAGGTCATGGGGGACAAAGAACACCTCTGCCACCTCGGCAACACTTCCAAGACCGGTAAGTTTCACAGCTACAATACCAGCTGCGTCGTCGACCATGAGGAGGAGCGCGACCGGATCTTCAAAGCGTTTCAGGATCACGACGATATTGAGATGGTCATCTGAAGTGCCCTTGCCCTAAAATTTGATCCGATAATACCGGGCGGAATATTCACTCTTGAGCATGATGGCACGCACTTCCACCGGGATGGGAAGTTCACCGAGCTTGAGCGGTTCACTGATATGGATTTTTCGTTTGATTTTTTTGAGCGCCTGTCGGGTCAGGTCTTTGTCTCCGTGCATGCGTTCGAGGACGGTGTAGGCATTCTTCTCCTCTTTGTTGTAGCGCATGATTTTGGGAACGAGGAAAAGGGTATTGGCCAGCTCAGCCTTGACCCGGCCGGAGATGTAGTGTGCGATCTGCTGATTTTGGGATTCGATCTTGACGATCCCCATCACGACGATGCTGATGAGGGTGACTGAGACGAGAACTTCGAGGATCGTAAACGCGCGGCGCATCAGAAAAACGTCCCCATCGAATCGAGTTGGTTGCGGTAGTGCGTCCAGCGCTCCGTCGCTGCATCCAACCCATCAAACACTTCAATATTGCCGAAATAACTCGGCACGAAGTAGAATTTCCCTTCCGACTCCAGAATCATCTGCGAGGTACTGCCGTTGGCATAATAATGGAAGCGAAGGCAAATTTTTTTCTCTTTGACCCGTCCGAAATCGACCTCCTGAGGATTGCCGCCGTCATCGAGGACATAGGCTTTGATCGGTTTGAGCTGACTGGGGATTTCCTTCCGTTTGTCCCCCATACCGATCGTGCATTGGCGGCAATGATCGAGACAGACCAACTGCGCATCACCGGGAGGGACGATCCCCGCTTTTTTGAGCTGTTGGATGCCCACTTTCTCTTTGGGCTTCGTGGCAAAGCTGATCTGACTGAAGATCAGTGCCGCAAACAGCGAAGCGATCAGGATGACAATGATAAGTTCAATCAGGGAGAACCCCGGCATCCCGGAGGAGCGGGGCTGGAGGCGAGGGGTTATTTCTGGCATTGGGAATAGCGGATATCTGCCGCTTCGGCTTCCCCACCTTCCCGGCGGTCGGCTCCGAGGCTGATCAGTTCAAACTTCGAACCGTCCTGTACATAAACAAACGGAGTTTTCCAGGAATCCTTCGGGAGCTTTTCCAGATAGGGGTTGGTGGAGTAGTTGGGGTACTTGTCCGCATCGGGGTTGGCCAGCAGCGCCTGAAGCCCCTCTTCGGTCGCCGGGTACATGCCGTTGTCGAGTTTGAACATTTTGAGCGCCTGACCGATGCTGCTCATCTGCGAGCAGACCAGATCCCGCTTGGCTTTTTCCCCGGCGCCGATGAGGTTGGGGACGACAAAGGCGGCCAACAGACCCAGGATCAGGATCACCACGAGCAGTTCGAGCAAACTGAATGCTTTTTTCATTGTTTGGATTCCTTTAAAACAAATTGACTATAATTAGTGGATTTAATTTTACTTGAATTGAGCTTTCAGATGGTTAAAACTATGCGCAGCGGCGTTACCCTTTTTATCACCCTTTCGATCATCGCTGCCATGCTGGCGCTGCTCGGCGTCGTGTTTAAGTATCTCGAAACCGCCCGCAGCGAAGCGGAGGTCAAAGCCTCGCTGATCCAGGGCAACCTCCTCTACGCCGATGCCCGGAGCGCCATCCGCCGTCTGCTCGGGAAAACTCCGAAAACTAGTACCTACAAGAGTATCTATGATCTACCTTTGGTTATAGCATCACAAAACGGAGAATTTGGTGCGGTGATCGCTTGCGGCCCAATCGCCGACCGTCCCAACATCGCCTGGATGGGCTACGACGGCGACCGCAACCATCAGGGACATTTCGAGATCGCCGAAAAGATCTTCGACAAACTGACCGACGATGCCAACCTGCGCAATCCGGCCAGCCTGCACCAGAAAATCATCGATGCCTTGAAGCGCAAACGGATTATGCGCTTTAATATACTAAGTAATATTAATAAAAAAAAGGGTACAATCTCCCTACGTGAATTCCAGTCCATTCTGGACGAGTATCGGTACGAGGAGAACGATGACAAGGTCGATTCTGTCCCATGGCAGACCTACTTTGCCTTCGGAGAAGACTTGGGGGAAATCGACTCCAATTTCATCCGACCGGAAGTCCTTGCCGTTATTTTTGACATTGATTTGCGCCTGATCCAGGGGCAGGATGGGTTCGAGATGGGCGATTCACTCAAAAAGTTTCTTGAGGAAAACGGGCTCGACACGACGCTTTATGACCAGAAACCTCCGCAGGAGATTTTTGCGAAACAGGCGCCGATCGATGCCATGGCGTGCACCGTCAATTACGGTTTTCGCGAGGGGCAATATGCCTTTCGTTTCGGCTATATCAAAAAAAGGGTCGTGAATTTTGAGTTTTTTGGACACTAAAAAAGTACCGTTGGTTCTGCTGCACCGCCACATCGCTGCACTACCCGAAGTGGCACGCTACGACCTCATGCTGACCCCTCAGTTTTACGTCATCAAGCGCGAAGCATTGCCCTTGAAGTACGCTTTTCAGGCCAAAAAACTCGCCCCATCCATCCTCGAAGAACTGACCGGTGAGGGGACGTTCAGTTACGAAGCGTTCCAGGAGGGGGATACGTGGGTATTTATCGCGTATGATCTGCCGGCACTTGCTGACTTTCTGGAGACCAAAAAGGGCTCGATCGACCGGGTACGTCATCTTTACTTTGCCGAACAGGCACGCGAACAATTTACCACCCCTGTGGCTCTCGATGAACGTGAGGCACTGACACTGGTCAACGACACCGTCACCGTCGTCCCGAAATCCCTCCTGCAAAGCGCGGCATCATTTTCTCCCTTCGATGAGACGTTTCGCCCGCAAAAACATTACGATCTCAAGCGGAGTTACAACAGTTTTCTCGACACCCGGTTGGCCGCCGCTCTGGCGATCCTCCTGGCGCTGCTCGGTCTCACGTACATCGCCGAGGGGTATCGCTACCATGCCGCAATCGCAACCGCCGAGAGCCGACTCGATACCCTCCTTGATGCTAACCCCTCTTTGCGGGGAGCCTACGCCCGGAAGTCCATCCTCAAAAAATACACCGCTGTCAATACGAGCCAACGGCGGATCCGTGATCGCATCAAGAGCGTGAGTCATTTGACCGGGAACGACACACAAATCAACGCTCTTTTCGTGGATACCAAAGGGTACCGAGTGACGCTGACTGTTCCCAACAAGCCCAAGACCGTCGCCACCCTCAAAAAACTGGCTGCTGCCGGAGGGCTGGAACACCTCAAGATCGCTGCCGGGAAACTTGAGACATGGGGGTCATTTCAATGATACGCAAATATCAGAATGAGGGGATCGTCCTCCTGGCCTTGCTCCTCTTAATCGGAGGGTTCCTGTATCAAAGAGGGATGGAGCGGAAACTGGACGTTTCACTGGAGCAGAGTAAAACCGCCGCCACAGAGATCACCCAGGCCAAGACACTTCAGAAGGTGTGGTCCACCAAAGGACTCAAGCAAAAAGTCACTGCACTGCGAGGAAGCGTCATTCCGAGTAAAGTCAAAACATTCAATCTTGCCAAGAATAAACTCAACGCCCATTTCTTCCAGTTGACCGGGAAAGAGCTTAACTCGGTTGCTACCCGGATCGCTTCTCTGCCCGTGCGCATTCAGGAGTTTGCCGTCACCCGCATGGGGACCCAATACGCATTAAGGTGTTCGTGCACATGGTAAAAAAAACAATCATATCTATCATTTTGATCCCATTTTTGATCCTGGCTTTCTCTCCCAAGAAAGAGTTGCTGTTTCTGCTCGAAAAACGTCTGGCCACCCAGGGAATCGTCCTGGCAGACGGGTATGTCGAAACGCATCCTTTCGGTTTGAGCATCGATCACCCGTCCCTTTATGTCAAAGGGATCAAAGTCGCCACCCTCCGCCATCTCTCCTTGTGGTCCGTGTTGTTTTACACAAAGGGGAGCGTCGAGGGGATCACGGTTGACCCCTCTCTCACATCCTACCTCCCCGCCCACATTGCACACGCAACATTGGTGCACAGCATCATCGATCCCCTTCGGGCATCGCTGCGCGTAGACGATCCGGCTGTTCAGGGGACAGGGGCAATCCAGTTGAAAAAGCGAACCCTGTCGCTTCGCTTCACCAAACTGCCCAAAGGGATCTCCACCACCCGCTACCTAAAACACACCAAAGGAGGATGGATCTATGCACAACGATTCTGATCCCAAATACCTTTGGAATGTCGTCTGGATCCTTGGGCTGATACTGGCAGTCAAGCTCCTGTGGGTGACCGCCGAGTGGCTGATCCCCCTGCCCGTCTCCGGGGTCGATCATCAAGGCAGCACGTTGAAGCACAGTTTGCACTACCGCTACCGACTGGCTTCCGATGCCCCGATCAAAACCCCGACCCAAACTACGACCACCAAGCCCACCGCTGCTCCCCGGGTGACACTGGACGCCTACCGGCTGGTTGCCATCTACAGCACCGGTAAACGGGCCATCGTAACGCTCGTACGTGGCAGCAAAAGTTTCGTCCTCTCCAACGACCCCAACGGGGGTGAAGTGGAGGGGTACCATCTCAAAGAGGTCACGGCGACCACTGCCCGTTTCCAGAAGGGAGACGACACAACCCTGCTGCGCCTCTACGAGAAGAAACTGCCCGCTTCGGCAGTCTCGAGTGCTATCCAGACGACCGCCTCCACCCCCAAACCCCAAAAGCCCAAAGCGAAAAAGGCAAGCGCACCCATCGTCGACGATGGAGACACCAGGAGGATCGACCGCTCGCTGATCCGGGAATACACGCAGAACCCGGAAAAGATTTGGAAAAACATCGGCCTCTATGAAGTCAAAAATGATGGGAAGCTGGACGGATTCAAGGTGCGGTTTGTGCGACGCGGCACCCCGTTTGAAAAGCTGGGCCTCAAGCGTGGCGACATCATCAAAGCGATCAACGGTGAGCCGATTGTCGATTATGCGACCCCGATGCGCATGCTCAAATCGGCCGACACGATCGATGACCTTTCGCTCATCATTGAACGCAATCACGAAGAACAGGAGTTGAAATATGAAGTTAAATAAATTATGGGTGTTGCTAGCAGCAGCCCTGATCATGACCCTCAGCCTCTCTGCTGAAGAGACGGTCAACGTCAACATTCGCAACATGGGGGTCAAAGACTTCGTCCAGATGGTCGGCAAGATCCTCAAAAAGAATGTCCTCATCAACGGCGACCTCAAGGGGAAGATCAACTTCATCGCCACCGAGCCGATCAAGACCAGTTCCCTCCTCTCCCTCTCCAACTCCATCCTCGCCAGCAAGGGATACGCCATGGTGGACAAAGGGGACTTCATGGAAGTGGTCAAAGCCTCCGAAGCTGCCGGAATGGGACTGGATGTCAGCAAAAATGTCAGCGGCGGAACGATGAAGACCGTCCTCTTCCCACTCAAGACCTCCAACGCCGCCGTCATCCGCGCCAAGATCCGCCCCCTCCTGCACAAAAACGCCAAAGTCGTCTCCTTCAAAAACAACAACGTCCTTGCTGTCACCGCTTACCCCCGCACCCTCCAGGCGATCAAAAAACTGATCGACTCCATCGAAAGTGCCGGGCGCAAAGGTTCGACCATCATCCGCCTCAAAAATGCCACCGCCAAAGACGTCTACACCAATGCATCGGCTATGGCAAAGAAGCTCTTTCCCCAAACCGTCAACAGTGAAAAAGTCGATGTTTTCAAAGACACGGCCACCAATTCCATCATCCTCGTCGGGAAGAAAGAAAACGTGGATCGGATGATCAAATACATCAAAGAGTTGGACATCCCCGGCGAGAGCGTCGAACAGAAGATGTACGTTATCCCGCTGAAAAATTCCAACGTCGAAGACATGGAGAAAATCCTGAGCAAGCTCGTCGCCCAGATGAACAGCATGAGCACCTCTGCTGCCAAAAAGGGACAGAAGGTCAAAAAAGCCATGGTGGTCGGAGATGCCGAGCGCAACGCCCTCATCGTCCTCGCCACCGGTGATCAGATCAAAAACATCCGCCAGGTGGTCAACCGAATCGACGTCGAGAAACCCCAGGTGTACATTGTCGCCAAAATTGTCGAGATCAATGTCGGCAAAGCGGCCAAAGTTGGAATGGAGTACGGGGATTCCATCGGGGTAGCCAGTCAATTCCAAACCATGCTGAAAATGCCCAGCATCGGGCACCTGCCCGGTATCAGTAAAATCAAGTCTTTTTTACCCGTGGGGGGAACCACTCTGTTGAAATTCTTCGCGCTCAATGCCAAGATCAATTTCCTCAAAACCAATGGTGCTGCCCAGATCCTCAGTCAACCCTCCGTGCTGTGTACCAACAACAAAGAATCTGAGATTTACGTCGGACAGGTTCGCTCGATCCTCACCAGTACCGCTGCCGGTGACAACAAAAACGACAACGCCCGCAACAGTTACTCCCGTGAAGACATTGGAATCACCCTCAAAGTCAAGCCCCGTCTCTCGAGCAACAACAAAGTCGCCCTCGACGTCGAAGCCAACATCGAAGATATCGATCCGGGTGATTCTGTGTCAGCCGACCTGCCTACCACGACCAAGCGCAAAGTCAACACCAATGCGATCGTCAACAATGGTCAAACCATCATCCTCGGGGGGCTCATCAAAAGCTCCAACGGCGAAAGTGTCAAGAAAATCCCCTTCCTTGGAGATATCCCAATCCTCGGAGCGCTTTTCCGTACCACCAGCAATGACGTCCGCAAGATCAATGTCGTGATTTACCTGACCCCCTACATCGTGCGACGCAGTACCGACCTGGTCAAGCTCAAAGAGTTCCTCAACAGTCTCAACAGCATCCAGGCCCGCTACGACGAACTGCTGCTCCGGCGCCTCGGCAAAAAACCGGGTCAGCACAACTTCGGCAAGCCGAAAGCACCGGCACGGGTACCGCACCATAGCAGCAACGCCATGGATGTGCTGAACGGCCGTACCGGTCGCACCCACAATCAGCCGATGGATGGAGAAGGAAACTTCTGATGCAGCTCCCTCAGATAAACGATGTCGACCTCGATCCGGCGATTGATGAAAGCATTGACCAGAAACTGGCGCTCAAACACTCTCTCCTGTTTGCCAGTATCAAGGGGAAAGAGACGGCCATCGTCAAAGAGGATGCTCTCTCGGATGCCCTGAACCATCTGGCGAAACTGGATAAAGAATTTCCCGTCTACCAAACCGATGACGACAGCTTCACCCGTCTGCGCAACAAATTTCTCGAAATCCAGACGGGCAGCGCGTTCGATGAAATGGATGCAGCCTCCGAGGAGCTGTTCGAAGCCGAATCCGACCTGCTTGAATTTATCCAGAATTCACAGGATCTCCTCAACTCCGAAGAGTCCGCCCCCATCATAAAGATGGTCAATTCTCTCTTTTTCCAGGCGATCAAGCGGGGGGCGAGTGATATCCATATCGAAGCGCACGAGCGGCGGGGAGAAGTGCGCTTCCGGGTCAATGGAGCGCTCACCAAACACCTCGATCTCGACAAAAACGTCACCACCCTCGTGGTCAACCGGATCAAAGTCATCTCCGGGCTTGACATCTCTGAAAAGCGGGTACCGCAGGACGGACGGACACAAGTCTCCATCTCCGGGAAAACCCTCGATGTGCGGGTCTCGGTACTGCCGACCTATTACGGTGAGCGGATCGTCATGCGGATCCTGATGCAGAGCGAAAACATTCCTTCTCTCGAAGAGCTGGGATTTCGGGAGGAGTTGACCGAAGAGTTCTATAAACTCCTCAACCATTCCCACGGGATGATCCTCGTCACCGGTCCCACCGGTTCGGGTAAATCAACCACCCTCCACTCGTTCCTCCAGTACCTCTCTTCCCCGGACAAAAACATCATCACCGTCGAAGACCCGGTCGAGTACAACAGCGACGACATCAGCCAAATCCAGGTCAACGACAAAGTCGGCCTCACCTTTTCCGCCGGGCTGCGCTCGATCCTCCGTCAGGATCCCGATGTCGTCATGGTTGGGGAGATCCGGGACACGGAGACGGCCAAGATCGCCGTCCAGGCCGCTCTCACCGGGCACCTGATGCTCTCAACCCTTCACACCAACGACTCCACTTCAGCTTTGAGTCGTCTCGTGGACATGGAAGTAGAGCCCTTCCTGATCTCATCGACGTTGTTGGGTGTATTGGCGCAGCGGTTGACCCGCAAGCTCTGCCCTGAGTGCAAGAAACGTACCTTCCTCTCCCCCCGCGTCACCCACGAACTCGATGTCCCCTACTCCGGCAGTTATTTCAAAGCCGTTGGATGCACCGCCTGCAACTTCACCGGGTACAAAGGACGTCAGGCCGTCGGAGAACTCTTCATCCTCACGGACAAAGTCAAAGAGATGATGAAAGACGGGGTCAACGACCACCAGATCCGGGAGCTGATGCGCAAATCAGGCATGCGCACCATCGCCGACGAGCTCAAGCAGATGCTCATCGACGGTGAAATCAGTTACGAAGAAGCGATACGCGTCGGACTGATGGACAACTGACATGCGTGTGCGGCGCGGGTTTACATTGCTGGAGATGCTCATCTCCACCGCTTTACTCTCTCTGGTACTTCTCGGCCTCTATGGCGCCCTCAACATGCAGCAGCGTTCCACCCGCCACCTCTTCTCCTTTCTCACCAAAGCACTCGATGCTGATCGCGGTGTGCTGGTGCTCTACCGGGACCTCTTCCAGAGTGACGGCAACATCACCCTCAAAAACGGTGAATTCGACCGCCTCTGTCTCGAAAACACCAGCCACTCCCTCCACGGCCTCGCCTCTGCCAAAGTGTGCTGGATCGTCGCCAAAGAGGATCATGCGCTCCTGCGCATTGAAGGAAACGGCTTCCGCCTGCCCCTTCGACACAGCGACGGGGTGGAGATCGACAAGGTGATGGCACCGGTGGCGCTGTTTGACGTCCAGAAGGACAAAACCAAAGTCCTTGTCGGCATCCAGCAAGTCAACCGCGACCCGTATGTATTTGTCGTGCAGGGGATCGAGCCGCCACCCAAGCCGGTCAAGAAGAAGCCGAAAAAGAAACCAAAACCGATAAAACCAAAGAAAAAACCTCAACCCAAAAAGCAAGAGGTCAAGAACCCCTAAGAGCCCTGAAGGAGTACACCATGAAAGTAATCTACGAA
>WFSU01000055.1 GCA_015485845.1 Nitratifractor sp.
TCGATAAAGACTTTGAAAGGGTGTTTGAGATGGAAGAGCCATGCATGCACAGCATACTCCAGGAACGTGAAAAACAGCACCCCCATCAGAAACAGAGACAACGTCGCCCAGGCATCCGTGCTGAGTTTCAAAGCATAAAAGAAAAATACCGTTGCCGTCGATGCATCGACGATCAAACTGGCATAATAATTCTCTTTGGATCGGGTCATTTTCAAAAGGCTGTTTTTAAAATTCATTTTCATTCTCCTTGGCCATTTTTCTTTTTGAATGAGCATACAAGATCAAGAGAATATTCTACTCTCTTATCATTACCAAACGGTTAATCCTCCCCATACACTTCCCGGATTTTCTTCTCATTGATCGTCCAGATAAACACAATGGGGACAAACACCAGTGTCATGAACGTCCCGATCATCAGGCCACCGATTGTCACCGCACCCAGTGGTGCCAGCTTCTCCAGCCCGATGGCAGAACCCAGCGCTACCGGATACATCCCTACCGAGACCGAAAAAGCGGTCATGAGTACCGGGCGGGTACGGATCTTGATCGACTCAAGCATCGCCTCACGCTTGCTCATCCCCTCCCCGATCTTCTCCATCGCAAAGTGGATGAGGAGAATACCGTTGTTGACGATCACTCCTGAGAGGAGAATGAAGCCCATCATCGCCGCCATCGAGACGTGATAGTCCATCAGCAACATCGCCCACGAAGCCCCCACCAGCGTCAAGGGGATCGAGAAGAGGATCATCAGGGACACCTTGAGATCGCCGAACATCACCACCAGAGAGAGGAAGATCAACCCAATCGCCGTGGCGATCGCCCCGGCCATCCGACCGGTTGCCTCACCGAACGATTTGATGTCTCCGATTTGCTCCAGTTTGACCTCCTTGGAGAGGTTTGCTTCGGCAAGGTGTTTCTCGAAATCCGCCATGATGTGCGAAAGAGCCGCCTTCTCACGGTTGCCGTAGATGTCAAGGGTATAGCTGAGCCCGTCGCGGGTGATGAGGCTGGGCTCTTGATGGGAGACAATGGTGGCAAACTTGCTCAACGGGATCTTGCCCCGTGGGGTGTCGATGAGCAGCGTCTCGATCTTGGCCATCCGGTCGATCTGATCATTGGGCAACCAAACCCGCACACCATAATCCTGCCCATTCATCCGAGGGAAACTCGCCACCGGCATCCCCCGCAACGCCAGCTGTACCTGCTGGGCGATTTGGGCGCGATTGAGTCCGTAAGCGGCTGCCGTCGCCTCATCAATCTTGAGATCATACACCGTCTTGTCCATGTCCCAGGAGCTTAGCACCGTAACGATCCCTTTGGTCTGCCCCAGCGCCTTTTTGACCTTGGCACCTTCGGCCTGAAGGCGGGTGAGATCGGAGCTGCTCAGCTGCGCATCGACGTTCCCTTTGATGCTCGCGATCGCAATGGCTCCGTAGGGGGTGACGTCAAAGTATTTGATGTGCGGCAGTTTGGCCAGCGCGGTTCGGATCTTGCCGGCGATCTGCCAAATATCCTCTTTGCGATGGTGCCGATCGACATAGGTGGCGGTCACTTTGAGGTGATCGATTCCGCTGCCACTGCCGATGCTCATGACACCGGCTTCACTCCCAATGCTCCCGGAGACCCGGACGAGTTTGCCCTGATCTTTGAGGATGGCATTGAGGCGCTCCATCACTTTTTCACTCTCTGACAACGGTAAATTGGGCTCGGTGGTGATCTGGATATTGACCGCACCGGTATCCATGGGAGGCGTGAGTTCGAGCCCTACCACCGGCATCACCAGTTTGATGGCGACGACGAAGAGGCCAATCAGCGTCGCAAACGCCACCGTCGCCCAGAGCTTGGAGTCGAGAATCGCCCGGACAATGGTCGCAAAAAACGCCTGCGTCGCATCGTTGACCGGGTTGATGATCCGATGGAAAAACGCTTCACTTGCCAGGAGAAATCGGTTGCGTGCCGAGAGCACATAGAGCGAAAGAAGCGGTACGGTGATAATGGAGATCACGTACGAAGTGCCCAACGCGATCAACAATGTCCCCACCAGCGGCGCAAAGACCGTCTGCGGATACCCCCCAACGAAGAGCATCGGCACCAGAGCGATCATCGTCGTCACCGTCCCGCTCATCACTGAAAACATAATCTCCTCGGTGCCGTCATACACCGCCTGCCGGATCGGTTTGCCCAACTCTTTGTAGTGACGTTCGATGTTTTCCATCACCACCACCGAGTTATCCAGCAGGAGGCCGAGTGCCAGGATGATCGCTGTGAGCGTGATGACGTTGAAATCCATCCCGAACACCCACATCATCGCGATGGTCGAAGCATACACCAGCGGGATCGTCACCAATACCACAAGGATCTGCCGGAAACTGGCCAGAAACAAAAACACCACCAGCGTGGACATCACGATCGCATCGCGCAGCGACTCAAACATATTGTCCGTACTCAGGGCGATTGTCTCCTCCTGCGTATCACTCACGGCAAAGTCAATCGCCGGGTACCGGGCTTTGAAGCGCTCAATCACCGCATCGGCCTTATGAATCGTCTGGATCACATCGGCGGTACTGGCTCGTTGGATCGACAGAGCGATCGCCTTGTGCCCGTTGCCGTAATAGAGTGCCGTATTTTTATACGAGCCAAAATAGACCTTGGCCACATCCCCGAGACGGACATCTTGGCTCAGGGGGAGTGCCTTGAGCCGCTCGACACTGTCCCGTTTGCCCTGCGATTTGAGCAGATAACGATGCTCACTGTTTTCGATGACACCCACAGCGAAGTCACTATCGTTTTGTTTGATGGATGCAATCACCTTGCCCAAACTCAAATGGAGCGCATCGAGACGGGCTTTGTCGAGAACGATCTGGAGCTCTTTCGTGTGACCGCCGAAGATGTCCACGTTAGCGACACCGGGGGTCTTGAGGAGGGCATGTTTGATTGCGCCGCTGGCGATGTCCCGCACATCTTCGAGGGTGAGGTTGCTCCCCGGTTTGGGTGAGAGGGCGACCACTTCGATCGGCGCGGTGGTGACGGTGATCTTGATCGCCTGAGGTTCCCGGATATCCTGCGGCAGGCGGGAGCGAAGCTTGGCCACGGCACCGCTGACA
>WFSU01000056.1 GCA_015485845.1 Nitratifractor sp.
CTCCCCACCAGCCACTTCGACCCCGACAAAAGCGACCTCGAAATCCTCACCCCGAGTATTCCGCCCCACCACCCCATCCTAAAAACCGCCCGCAATCCCATCAGTGAATACGACTTTTTCCTCGGAGACCACCAAAGCAGTGTCATCCCCACCAACCATTTCGACCCCAACCAAAGCGACCTCGAGATCCTCACCCCCAGCATCCCTCCCCACCACCCCATCCTAAAAACCGCCCGAAACCCCATCAGTGAATACGACTTTTTCCTCGGTCAATCAGGGGCTGGGACTTCAGTCCCACAAAACGGGACTGAAGTCCCTACTCCAACAACAAAAACAGGGCAAAGCGAAGCAAGCTCTACTACCATCCACCATCCACCATCCACCATCCACTCCAAACCGTTCACGGTTTGGATAAGCGGCACCAACGGCAAAACCACCACCACCCAGATGCTCACCCACCTCCTCTCCGATCGAGGCGCCGTGAGCGGCGGCAACATCGGCACCCCGCTGGCCGATCTCAACCCCGAATCCCCCATCTGGATCCTCGAGACCAGCTCCTACACCCTCCACCACACCCGCACCGCCAGTCCGGACATCTACCTGCTGCTGCCCATCACCCCCGACCATCTTGACTGGCACGGCAGCCCCGAAGCGTACGCCGCCGACAAGCTCCGCCCTCTGCTGACCATGCGCGAAGGGGAGCTTGCGCTTATCCCCAAAGGGCTTAATCTGCCCGAAACCAATGCATGGGTCGTCGAGTACGACTCGGTAGAATGTCTCGCCAAGTTTTTCGATCTCGATCCCAGCCGCCTGCGCTACCGTGCCGCCTTCCTCGAGGATGCGATGCTCGCTCTGGCTGTCACCCGCACCCTCTTCGACGAAGCCGATTATGAGCGTCTCAATACCTTCACCCTTGACCACCACCGTCAGGAAGAGATCACCGACGCCCACGGCCGCCTCTGGGTCAACGACTCCAAAGCCACCAACGTCGATGCCACCCTTCAAGCCCTCGCCACCTACGCCGACCGCCCCATCCATCTCATCCTCGGCGGCGACGACAAGGGTGTCGATCTCGCACCCCTCATGGACACCATCGCCTCCATGAACATCACCCTCTACACTGTCGGCACCAACAACGACCGCCTCATCGCCATGGCCAAAGAGCGATCCATCCCCGCCCACAGTTGCCACACCGTAGAGAACGCCATCGAAACCATCCACCCCCACCTTAAGCCCGACGAAGTCGCCCTCCTCTCCCCCGCCGCCTCCAGCCTCGACCAGTTTGCTTCGTACGCTAAGCGGGGGGAGTTGTTTGTAAACATGGTGCGAGACTTTGGTTTAAGTGGTGATTAAACTTTGATGGGTATAATTTCAGCCTCTTTACAGTGGCTCGGTAGCTCAGTCGGTAGAGCAATAGACTGAAAATCTATGTGTCGGCGGTTCGATTCCGTCCCGCGCCACCACGTGTAAACTTCCCCTCTCTTTTCTCAAACAACATTCAAAAAACCGTTAACCTTTCTCTACTATACTTCTGCTAATTTTTTACTAAATCAGAACAAGGAACCCACCATGAAAAAAATTCTCCTCATCCTCGCGGCACTCAGCCTCACAGCGATGGCCAAGTTTACCACCATCGACAACGACATGCTCACCAAAATGCAGGCCAAGGGAATCCCCGTCATTGACATCCGCACCCCCGGAGAGTGGCAAGCCACCGGCATCATCAAAGGGGCACACAAAATGATGTTTTTCAATGAAAAAGGTCAGCCGGACATGGGGAATTGGTTTTTCGAACTGGGACATCTCGTCAAGGATAAAAAACAACCCATCATCGTCTATTGTGCCCACGCCAACCGCTCACACGCTCTGGGCAACTTCCTCGACAAGCAATTGGGATTTGAAAACGTCTTCGAGCTCAAAGGCGGCATCGAAAACGGCTGGATCAAAGCCGGGAAGCCTACGGTCAAGGAATAAAAGAGGCTGGGACTTCAGTCCCAACCATGCGGCTGAAGCCGCATCCCCTCGGATGAAAGCATTGCCCAGCAACGCCAACCAAAACTTCTAATTTCTACTTTCTAACTTCTAATTTTTAGCATTTTCCCGACAAAATATAATCAACGGCATTGTTCACGTACGCATTGTGTTTGTTCTCTTTGTGGTAAACGATGTAAAAGTGGCGCATCATGTGGTAGCCCTGGACGCTTGCTTCGAAGAGTTCCCCCTTCTGGACTTCGTCCGCGATGGCAGTGCGGGAGATAATTGAGACGATCGGGGTATCGGCGTCCTTGTTGCTGCGCTTGATGGTCTGCATGACCGCCGTGGTGTTGCTCACTTCAGAGAGAACATCGAGCGCGGTGCAGTCGATTCCGATCTCTTCAAACGTCTCGGCGACCACTTTGCGGGTTTGGCTTCCCTCTTCGCGGCAGACCCATTTGAAGCCGTAGATGTCTTCCGGACGGAGAACCTTGGGCAAAGGGGTGTTGCTGAAGACCACCATCTCATCTTCGCGCCATTCCCGGACGATAAGATCCTCTTCGACGATCCTGGCTTCGATCAGTCCGAGGTCGAGTTTGCGATCTTTGAGCATCTCGACGATCTTGTTGCTCACTTCGATGTCGATGCGAATGTCGTTGTTGATCGCATCTTTGAGCGTATTGAGACATTCGCCCGGGATCACGTAGTTGCCGATCGTAAACGATGAACCCATCCGAAACGTGATCTTTTTGTCGATGATTTTGAGGGTATCTGTCTCGGCGGCAAGAACACACTTTTCCAACCGCACAGCAATCTTGTAGAGATCCTCGCCGGATGTTGTGAGGCGGATACCGTTCTTTTTCCGTTCGATGATCTTGCTGTCGAGATAGTGCTCGATATACTTGATCTGCTGCGTCACCGCCGGCTGGGAAATCCCGAGCTTGGCAGATGCTTTGGAAAAGCTCCGCTCGCGTACTACCGTCAGGAAAGTCTCCATCTTTACAAAATCTTTTAACATCGGCTCCACCTTTTAGTTATTTTTATGTTACTATTGAAACTTATCCTTAACTATAACAAATATTGGCATAAGTTCAACTTATTTATTTAAATTTTAATTTCATAATGCTGTTGCAGTTTTTTAACTATTTATCGATATAATAGTCTTTTTAACGAAGGAAGGAGTTTCAGGGCATGCTGAATGAACTCAACGA
>WFSU01000057.1 GCA_015485845.1 Nitratifractor sp.
ACCTCGAGTGGATCGACAGCATCACCATGCCCAAGAAGAAGTGGGATGCATTGCCTGAGGAGGAGCAGATGAATTATCTGCCCACCGGTATCCTCAAGCATGACAAAGAAGCACTGGAATACTGCGACATGTACGAAGAGGTCAAAAAAGCCCATCAGGGCAAGCGTGGTAAGCTAACGCAAGACGACTTTGCGAAAAAAATCTAAGGAGAAGAACCATGAGTAAAATTGTAATGAGATTTACCGGTGTCGGCGGACAGGGTGTTCTTCTCGCCGGTGAGATTTTCGCTGCGGCCAAGATCAAGGCCGGTGGATACGGGGTCAAGACGGCTACGTACACGTCTCAGGTACGCGGCGGTCCGACCGTCGTCGATATCCAACTTGATGACAAAGAGATATGGTACCCCTACGCTATCGATGGGCAAGTAGACTTCATGCTCTCTGTCGCGGACAAAAGTTATCAACTTTTCAAACAGGGTGTGCGTGAAGGGGCTACGATTGTCGTCGAGCCCAACCTTGTCTCCCCGACGGATGAAGACCGAAAGAAGTGGAACATCGTCGAGATCCCCATCATCACCATTGCCAAAGAAGAGGTCGGAAACGTCATCACCCAGTCGGTCGTTGCTCTGGCGATCGCCAACACCTTTACCAAGGCACTCGATGAGGATCTCCTTATCGAGACCATGTTGAGCAAAGTCCCTGCCAAAGTCCATGATGTTAACAAAAAAGCCTATGAGCTTGGCAAAGTCTATGCACTTGAGGCGATGAAGTAAACCTTTCTTTGCGCTTGGGTGCATCTTTGCGGGAGTGTCTCGTCACGTACACGAGTACGCTCCTGCGACACAACCCACAAATCTCCACCCAATCACGAAGAAATCTTCACTTCATCCCTGAAAATTCTTACCCTCGTTCCAAAAATTCTCCCAGAATTCCTAATTCCTAATTCCTAATCCCTAATTTTCCAGTATAATACCCTCATACAATTCCACAAACAGGAACGCATCATGAATATTTTATTGATTGGAGCGGGCAACATGGGTGGAGCCATGCTCGCCGGGCTCGATCGCACGCATGTCACCGTCGTCGAAGCCTATCCTCCCCGTGCCGAAGAACTCTCAAAACTCTATCCTGAGATCACCCTCCTCGATACGATCCCTTCGCTCGATGGCTATGTCGTCCTGCTGGCGGTCAAGCCTCAGTCGTTGGCGGGGATGACGTTCGAAGGAGAAGCGGAGGCACTCATCTCAATCCTCGCGGGCACCCCTCTGGCGACCCTGCGGGATAAAATTCAGGCGCGTGCCTATATCCGCGCCATGCCCAACCTCGCTGCCCTGAGACAAAAGGCTGTCACCTCCGTCACGGGAGATGCCCATTTCAAAGACCGGGCACTGGAAATTCTCTCCAGCATCGGTCGGGCTATTTGGCTGGAGAATGAAATCCAGCTTGATATTGCCACCGGTATCGGTGGCTCAGCTCCTGCGTGGCTCGCACTCGTGGCCGAAGCATTGGCCGACGGTGCGGTCAACATGGGTCTTCCCCGTGCGACGAGTTACGAATATCTTCCCATGCTCTTTGAGGGGATGGGTGCGCTGCTGGCCGAGGAACACCCCGCCTTGCTCAAAGACCGTGTTATGTCTCCCGGCGGCACCACCGCTGCCGGCTACGCTGAACTCGAGGCGGCCGGGACACGCAATGCTTTCATGCAGGCGATGAAAGCGTGCTATGAGAGGACGCAAACACTCTAACCCGGGGGCGCGACTTCAGTCGCGTTATTTTCAGCGGCTGCACCAAAAGGCATACTCTCCGATAAAGTCGCTGCTTCAAAGAATTGCTAACTCAAGGAGCCAACCATGTATCTGTTTTCCGATCGCCTCTACCGCAAGGATGAAATCGCCCTCAATGACAACCAAAAACAGGTGATATTCACCACGATCGACAATGAGACAATTTTGGATTGGCTCAATGTTCATGGTTTTCCTGAAAGTTTTATCGAAGATATTCAAAATGAAGATCAGAGTATCGCCTACGAATTCAACACCAAATTCCGCCTCATTATCCTGAAATACTTTGTCGAGGATGAGGAAGACGAACTGCTCTATGAGGATGAAAACGTTGTCATCATCGTTACCGATACTACATTGCTGTTTCTCAGTCGGGATATGCGGATCATCAAACACATCACCACCAAACTCTTCAAGCGTTACGATCAGCGCGATTCACTTGAGTATATCACCTACACCATCATCGACATCATGGTGGACAAGACGATGAATATCATTGACCGGATCGACGACCATCTCGAGGAGATCGAAGACCGTATTTTTGCCGAAGATCTGGACGAGCAGGAGGTACAGAAGAGCCTCTATTTTGCCCGGCGCACCCTCAACCGCATCACCAAACTCTCCGTCCAGTCCAACGACGTGGTCAACAAAATTTACAACCACTTCACCGCCGAGACGCGCCAAAAACTCAAGTATGAATTTATCGATCTCAAGGAGCACCTCTCCTTCTCCATCAACGAATCCAAATCCTACCTCGACCGCACCGGCTACCTCCAAAACCTCCTCATGGGATTTATGAGCAACCGGATGAACCAGGCGATGCAGCGCCTCGCCGCCATTTCACTGATCTTCCTACCGCTGACCTTCCTCGTGGGAGTCTACGGGATGAATTTCGATTTCATGCCGGAACTCAAATGGAAATACGGCTATTTTGCCGTCTGGGGGGTTAATCTCATCGTAGCATGGCTGATCTATCGGTGGCTGCGTCAGAAGAAGTGGATATAGAAGAATCGATGAACAGCGTCACACGATCTCTTTGACCCGGCCGACTTCCCCGCTTTCGAGGCGTACTTTGATCCCATGAGGATGGGTGGGAGAGTTGGTGAGGATTTTCTGTACGGTACCGTAGCTGATACGGCCGGTGGGTTGATCGGCTTTGAGGACGATCCCCACGTCGAGACCGGGGCGGATGTCAGCTCGGCGTCTTCCGGCACTCACGCAGGATCCTTTGGGGTGTAGTTGAGAACTTTTTTAACGGTATCGACGCTGCAAAAGAAAAGGGCATCAAAGACCGGATTAAGCTTGGTCGTCTCTTCATTGATTCGGTCAAAGGGTTGAAAAGTAAATCCCTCTCCATTCTCAGCATCGGTCGGAGTCACATGGAACGTGATGGGGCTCAATGTCCGGATGAGGTTGAGGACTTTTTTGTATTGTTTGTCCTCTTTGGGTGGGAGGAGGTTGTTTTGTCTGCTCTCATGGATGCGGGCTTTGAACAAGAGCTGGAGTTTGTCGTTGAAGATCACTTTGTTCCAACTGATGGAGCCAAGCTCCATGCGAAAGTGATGGTTGGCAGCGATGAGAGGATGCGGTTTTGTCTCGCGGATTGCTTCGAGGAGCTGGAGGAAAAAGTTTTTTCCGCCAAAACTTTCGGTGCACTTGAGCAGAGTGGTGTGATGCAAAAGTTTTTCTGCATCACTCAGTGTAGCGAAGTCGCACATGGGGGACTCCCTTTGTGTTAAGGTGTGTCATTGTACAGAAATTATGTTATAATCCCATCGAAGGCAGGCAGGTAGCAGCTGGCAGCATCACGCTGCGAGAGGAAAGTCCGGGCTGCACGCAAGGCAGGACTCCATCTAACGGATGGCCGGAGTGATCCGAGGGCAAGTGCAACAGAAAGCAAACCGCCTGCTGAAAGGGTCAGACCCGCAACGATAACGCTGAAGCATTATCATTGAGGTCAGACCCTTTGGCGGGTAAGGGTGAAAGGGTGGGGTAAGAGCCCACCGGTGGGGGTGGCAACATCCCCAGCCAGGTAAACCCTGTCCGCAGCAAGGGGCACCAGGTAAAAGCCTTGCATCTTTTGTGTGTCCCGCTCGAGCCTGTCGGCAACGGCAGGCCTAGATAAATTGTTACCCACGACAAAACCCGGCTTATCGCCTGCCTTCA
>WFSU01000058.1 GCA_015485845.1 Nitratifractor sp.
CTCCGCTGCCGTCGTCAAACAATCTTTTGCCCTCGCCCGGGACAATGGATGTCCTGTCAGCATCAATATTTCAATGGAAGACATCGAAAACGACGCGTTTGTCCGACAGATCAAAGAGGATCTCATCCGACTCGACATCGCCCCGTTGATCACGTTTGAGATTCTCGAAAGCGAGTACGTACAGGATTACGAGCAGACGATCACCTTCATGAACGACGTCCAGCACCTCGGATGCAAAGTCGCCATCGATGATTTCGGCAGCGGGTACTCCAACTTCGCCTACCTGCGCCGGCTACGACCCGATTTTCTCAAGATCGACGGCTCGCTGATCCGGGATATTCACACAGACAAATATGCTCAGATCATTGTCCACTCCATCAACGACTTCGCCCACAGCCTCGGCATCGTCACCGTCGCAGAATTTGTCCACTCCGAGGATGTTTTTGCTCAGCTCAAGCGGATCGGTACCGATTATTACCAGGGGTATTATCTCGGGAAACCGAGCCCCGAAGGAGCCCTGCAATGTCACAAAAACTAACAAAACGTTTCCGGTGGATCCTCGCCCTGCTGCCGCTGCTGCTCTCGGCGGCGACGCCAATCTCCCTCACCCCGACCGAGCAGCAATGGATCGCCGACCATCCAACGATCACCGCCCAGAACGAAGCGGACTGGCCTCCGTACAATTTCAACGACCACGGCACCCCCAAAGGTTTTTCGATCGACTACCTGAATCTGCTCGCTTCCAAACTGCACCTTAAGGTACACTATCTGCAGGGGGCAACCTGGAGTGACTACCTGCAACAGTTCCAATCGGGCAAACTCGATCTGATGCTGAACATCCGCAAAACCAAAGCCCGTGAAAAGGATTTCCTCTTCACTCCCCCCTACGTCCGCGCCGCCAAATCGATCTTTACCAACCTCCCCGGTATTCACAATCTCAGCGATCTCAACGGAAAAACCGTCGCCGTCCCCAAAGGGTACTATATCGAAGGGTTTCTCCGTACCTATTATCCGGGCATCCATCTGAATCTCCAGCCCAACCTGCGGCAATCCATCATCGCAGTCGCCAGTCAAAAGGCCGATGCCATCATCGAAGACTACAGTGCGATCAACACTCTGATGCAGGAGAATGGCCTGATGCTCCGCTACACAACGGTGGTGGAGGATGCCCGGCTCATCAAAGCGATGAACATCGGTGTCACGCCCCGCAAACCCCTCCTCAAAACCCTCCTCGAAAAAGCCATGCACGCCATCACCGATGCCGAGATGCAAGACCTCAACAACAAATGGCTCAACACCAAAGGGGTGGAGTGGCGCGATTACCGGAGTCTCAAACTGACCGATACTGAGGTGGAATTTGTTGCCAATCACAAAACCATCCGAATGTGCAACAACCCCAACTGGATGCCAATCGAGTTTGCCAAAGACGGAGACATGCACCACATGCAGGGGATTGCGATCGATACACTCCAGCTCCTCGCCCGGGAGCTGCACGTGACATTCCAGAACGTTCCCACCCACAGCTGGAGCGAATCCCAGAAATTCCTCGCCGCCAAGAAATGCGACATCCTCCCTGCGGCCATTCAGACAAAAAAACGGGAAAAGTATGCCCGCTTCACTCGACCGTATCTGATTTATGATTTGGCGATCATCACCCGCAAAGACGAACCCTATGTCCGGAGTCTCGATGATCTCAAAGGCAAAACCTTCACCCGCAAGCATGGCTCGGGACTGATCACCAAAATGAAAAAACGCTTCCCCGGGGTCTCTATCCTCGAGACCGATACGTATCTCGATTCCTTCCGGCGGGTCGTTTCCGGGCGAGCTTACTACACGATTGCCACCCTGCCGGTGGCGGCGTATTTCATCTCCCGTTATCAAATGGACACCCTCCGCATCGCCGGCTATACTGACATGCGCTACCGACTCTCCATCGCCGTCCGGGACGACCTGCCCCGGCTGGTCACCGTACTCGACAAAGCCCTGGCCCACTTGACGCCCGGGGAGAAAAAAGCGATTTTCAACCGGTGGACCAACGTCCAAATCAAAGAGGGCGCCCGAGGGATCGATCCACGAACCCTCACTATGATTTTCTCCTTGTTGGGGGCAGTACTGATCATGCTCGCTGTCTGGTACTACCACCTCAAACAATCGATCAAAGAGTCGCGGGAGCTCCTCGATGCGACCATCGAAGGCACCGTTATCCACCGCGACGCCGTCTGCATCGATGCGAATAAAAGTATGCTGATCCTGCTGGGATACACCACCCGGGAAGAGGTGATCGGGCAGAACATCCTCGACTGGGTCGCCCCCCAATCTCAGGAAGCCGTCCATGCACATCTGGGTCAAGAGTACGATGAACCGTACGAAATCGATATCCTTCGCAAAGACGGTACACGATTTCCGGCACTGATCCACGGAAAATGGATTCGCAAACAAACAGCACGGCTCATCAGCGTCGTGGACATCTCACAACTCAAAAAACAGGAATCCATCATCGCCCAGCAGAGCAAGCTGGCGGCCATGGGGGAGATGATCGGCAACATCGCCCATCAGTGGCGTCAACCCCTCAGCGTCATTTCGACCATCGCCACCGGGATGAAGATGCAGAAGCAATACGGCATGCTCGATGATGCAGAGTTCCTGCAAAACTGCGACGACATCAACCGCCAGTCTCAGTACCTCTCCCAGACGATCGACGACTTCCGAAACTTCATCAAAGGGAACAACCGGCGAAGCTCTTTCCTCCTTAGACATGCTCTTGATGAATTTCTCAAACTGGTCGAAGGGAGCATCACCTCTTATCATATCGATGTCCAGATCGATCTGGACGAGCACCTTCACATAACCGGAAGTGAAACCGAACTGATCCAGTGCTTCCTCAATATTTTTAACAATGCCAAAGACGCATTCAACGCCGAAAATCCAGAGGAAAGAGTCTTGAAAATCTCCATCCAAAAAGATCAGGGGATGATCCGGATCTGCTTCCAGGACAACGCCGGTGGCATCCCCGAATCGGTTCTCCCCAAGGTCTTCGAACCCTACTTCACGACCAAACATCAGGCGCAGGGGACGGGTCTGGGACTCTACATGACCCATCAGATCATCGTCGAAGGGATGGGAGGAAAACTCACCGCCACCAACGAAACATTCCGATACCACGACCAAGAATACACCGGTGCGGTGTTCACCATCACACTGCCGACAGGGAAAGAGAAAAACACAACAACCGATTCCGAACAGAATGAGGAAGGCACTCCCGTCAGCCGTACATCCCCTTGATCGCAATCATCGTCCCAAATACCAGGATCGTCATCCCGCCAAAAAGCCGGGTGTAATGCTTATTGCCGATCATGATCGCCACCACATTGCCTGCAAGCGTACTGGTGATCAACAGCCCGAACAGTACAAACAACAGACCCACTACATCCGCTGGGAGCTCCATCGGCGGCTCATCCGGCAGCACAAAGGTCTGCAACCCCACCGCCACAATCCACAGGTACAGCAGAACCGAAAAGAAAAACGCCCAGAA
>WFSU01000059.1 GCA_015485845.1 Nitratifractor sp.
CATAACGGTAGTATAGTGTATAATGATAAAGAAAAAAGACAGGAGAACTCCCACATGCCACATTCCCTCAAAGCCTCCGTCCTTCAGATGACTAATTTCACCCCATATGAGCGCAACCTCGAGCGTCTGTTGATTCATCTTGACACGCTGAAAGATCAGGATATTGTGTTGGCACCCGAAGTGAGCATGACCGATTACGATTATGAGCATCTGGAGGCGGCTGCCGTATTTAGTGAAGAGGTGGAGCGGGTGTTGTGTGAACGGGTAGGGGATCAAGTGGTGGGGTTGACACTGTTGACACGCCATGCCGATGGACGCTATACCAATGATGCGGTAGTGATCCATGACCATCGTGTAATCCATCGGCAGAGCAAGCACAAGCTTTTCGTTCTTGGGGAGGAAGATAAGCATTTAGCGGCAGGCACGGCGGATGAGATACAGCTGTTTGAAGTCGATGGAGTGCGATATGGTGTACTGATTTGTTTTGAGCTGCGGTTCAAGGAGCTTTGGAAGCAGCTTGAGGGAGCCGATGTGATTCTGCTTCCGTCACAATGGGGGATGCCGCGTAAGCGTCACCTCGAGATCCTCGCACCAGCATTGGCAGTGATGAACCAGGCCTATGTCCTTGTCGCCAACAGTGCCAAGGAGACCATGGCCGCCTCCAGTGCCATTTACTCTCCCAGTGGCGGGGTGGTGATGGATGATATGCAGGAAGTGATTTCGGGGGAGATCGACTTGGGCCTTCTGAAAAAAATGCGCCGTTACATTGTCATGAGGTAATAACGAAAATTCTGCTAAACTTTCGCAGAAATTTTAACGTATGGGCAGGTCAAAGATGGTGGCAAAAATGCATTTGAGAAAGATGGTCGAAGCGATGGACAGGGAGTTCCCCCTCGAAACGCATGTCCGGGAAGCTTTCCTTTCCGTCGATCGTCAAGCGTTTGTCCCGACGGGCTTTACACACATGGCTTACAAGCTTGATGCCCTTCCCATGCATTCGGATCAGTGGATCTCTTCTCCTCTGACGGTAGCCAAAATGACGCAACATCTGGAACTCCAAGGGGTAGACAGTGTCCTTGAGGTGGGATGCGGTAGCGGCTATCAAGCTGCGATCCTCTCCCGGCTGGTACGTCGGGTTTTTACCATCGAGCGGATCGAACCGTTGCTGAAAGAGGCCAGGGAGCGTTTTCGCCGACTGGGGATGAGTAATATTATCACGCGATACGACGATGGTCAACGGGGCTGGAAAGAGTATGCCCCTTTTGAGCGGATTATTTTTTCGGCGACGACCGATAAGGTGCCGCAAGTCCTCTTCGACCAATTGGCCGACGGAGGAATCCTTGTCGCCCCGATCAATCAGGACGGTTTACAGATTATCACCCGCTACTACAAGCGCAACGGCCACATCAGCAGCTCGGAAGCGATCGAGCCCTGTCTGTTCGTCCCGGTTCTGGACGGCACACGGCGTGCATAGCCTGATGGGCTCCCCCTTTACCTTTTTTATGTTATGATTGACACATTGATTGACAAGGAAGCAACATGGGGAACTTGATCAAACCGGCAGAGTATGCCAAAAAATTGGGCATTTCACGCCAAGCCGTTTATGCCAAGATCAAAAAAGGGATCTTGACATCCAAAAGTGTTGATGGCAAACTCTACATCGTGCAGAATGAGACGGATATAGTGGCACCCTCCACTCCAACAGGTACTGGCACCTCCACCCAATCTTCCCACCGGTCGGCGGCAGAGCCGAGCAAAGATTTTCGAGATTTGCTCGAGGCCAAGGATGAGACCATCGGCATTCTCAAAGAGACCATCGTGGATCTCAAAGATACCAACAAAATGATCACATCGACGCTGCGAGGGGAAGTTGAACTGCTCAAAGAAGCCTTTTCGGAGATGAAGATGCTTTACTCGACGCGGATCGAACACCTTCAGACCGAAGAAACGACGTTGGAGACGGTACCCACCGAAACCACATCCCGGGAGGAAGAAGCGGAAGAGCAGGCAGTTGAGCTTAGTGACGAAATGATAAGGGCGGATGAAGTGGATATCGTGTCGGATGATACCGATGCTGGAGACGATCTCGCCTGGATTGAGCTGGAAGACTTCTTCGATGAACATGATATCCGTAAAAAAACCAAACAAGCCAAAGTAACAAAACAGCTCAAAAAACTCTTCAAAAAAGGGGACAGCCGCGTCGACAGTTTCAACGGCGATTTGATTCTACTGGCTGAGGCCGATTTCAGGGATGTATTGAAGAAGAAAAAGGCGTAATATCTTTGATAATCATTCTCAAGTTAAGATAGATTCAAGAGAGTTCCAGCTATAGTTTTGCTCATGATAACAATTATCATAAATGGAAATATAGAAGGAATATAGATGAAAAAGATCAAGGTCGCATTGGCTGGTCAGCCCAATGTGGGCAAGAGTTCCCTCGTCAATGCTATCTCCGATGCCCGCCTCAAGGTAGGGAACTTCTCCGGTGTGACGGTGGACAAAACAGAAGTCGAATTTGTGTACCATGATCCCAGGCAGGATGCAGACTACGAGATCCATATTATTGACCTCCCCGGTGCCTACTCTTTGACCGACTATACGATCGAAGAGAAAGTGACCAAGCAGTTTCTCCGCAATGACGACTATGACATCATTGTCAACGTGGTGGATGCGACTAATCTCCAGCGTAACCTGCTGTTGACCACACAGCTTATGGAGACGGGTCGCAAGATGATTGTGGTGCTCAATATGATGGACGAAGCCCAAAAAGAGGGGATCGAAATCGATGCGGAGCAACTGGCTCGTATCCTCGGCGTGCCGGTGATCAAAGCGAGTGCCGCGCAAGGGGAAGGGATCGATGCACTCAAATCGGCCATGGTTGAGGTGTATGAAAAACCCCAGACGACTGCCAAAGTGATTTACAGCGATGTGATCGAAGAGGAGATTGCCCGGATCGTTGCTTTCCTCGAGGAGAAGCACTACCGCAGTCCGATCCCGTACCGGCAGCTGGCTGTACGCTTGCTCCAGGAGGATACCGACTGGTACAAACAGATGCACGATGAGCCGATCTGGATCGAGATACTGCCGATCTTGAGAGAGGGGCTCCAGCACATCTACCTCCACAGCGAGACCAAAGACCTCGATGCGATTTTTGCCGATGAGCATTTTGCCTTTGCTAAAGGAGCCAAGATGGAGGTGATGGCTCTCCACTCCATGCGAGCCAAAAACCCCACCCAGAAGATTGACAAACTCCTCATCAATAAATTCCTTGGCATCCCCCTGTTCCTCTTCTTCATGTGGGCACTGTTCCAGTTGACGTTTACGCTGGGAGCGGTACCGATGGATTGGATCGATGCGGGCTTTGGCTGGCTGGGAGAGCAGGCCCATGCACTACTTGGAGATGGAATACTCGGCCAGGTTGTCGCCGATGGCATCATCGCCGGAGTCGGTGCGGTCGTGATGTTCCTGCCCAATATTCTCATTCTCTTTTTGGGGATCGCCTTGCTGGAGACCACCGGCTATATGGCACGGGTGGCGTTCCTCCTCGATGGGTTTTTCCACAAATTCGGTTTGCACGGCAAAAGCTTCATCCCTCTTGTGACAGGCTTCGGGTGTACCGTGCCGGCCTACATGGCCGCCCGCACGCTGAAAAACGAGCGGGAGCGGCTCATTACCCTTTTTATCCTCGGGTTCATGAGCTGCGGGGCGCGGTTGCCGATCTATGTCCTGTTTGCCGGAGCCTTTTTCGGGCAGGGTCAAGCCGGGAATATTCTGTTCCTGATCTACATCAGCGGGGCACTGCTGGGTCTTGTGATGGCCAAGATGCTCAAAACCTTCGTATTCAAAGGGGAGGAAGAGCCCTTTGTCATGGAGATGCCCAAATATCGCTGGCCCTCCTGGCGACTGATCTGGCACACGGTGTATGGCCAGGCACTCAGCTACCTCAAAAAAGCGGGAACCTTCATCCTCGCGGCGTCGATACTGGTGTGGTTTGCCAGCAACTACCCCAGGAGTGAGGCAATCGCGTCCACGTACGCCGCCAGGATCGAGCACGCCGCCACGCCCGAACAAAAACAGCATCTCCAAAACGAGGAAATCTCTGCTCAGCTGGAACAGAGCTATCTTGGGCGCATCGGCAAAGCCACGGAACCTTTCTTCGCACCGCTGGGGTTTGACTGGCGCATGAGTGTAGCCCTTGAAGCAGGGCTGGCAGCCAAAGAAGTTGTTGTCTCGACTCTCGGCGTGCTGTACGCTCAGGGCGACAGTGCCGACGAGCAAAATGGCGGCTTGATCGCTGCTCTGCGCAACAATATTTCGTTACCCGCTGCCATTGCCTTCATTGTCTTTGTGATGATCTATCTGCCGTGTTTTGCCGCGTCAGCAGTCTTTACTCGGGAAGCGGGTGGCTGGAAGTACTTGGTGTATCTGTTCTTTTTCACGACAGGTACGGCCTGGGTGATGGCGCTGCTGGCGTATCACATTACCCGTGTCATTGTAGGAGTTTGAGATGGTATTGAGTGAATTGCACAAGGGCGATAAAGCGGAAATCGTCAAATTGAAAGCGAACAAAACATTGCGCGACCGATTTGCGTCGTTCGGGATCTTGCCGGGGGAGCAAGTGGTGATCCGGGAGTGTTCGCTGGCCAAACAGACTATCGAAGTGGAGATAGGAACGACCATCATTGCCCTGCGCAAAGAAGAGGCGGACAAAATCGAGGTTGAAACCACTTGATTATCCCTGTTTTTTTTGGCGCTTTCAAGGTATTTTTTTGTATAATGAAAATAAGGATAAAAAAGAAAAAATACGTTTGGGGCACCGATGAAACAGAGAATCAGAACAGGCATGATGATAGGGCTAATGGTGACGGCAAGTCTGTTGCACGCAGCGACAAATGGCTTAGTCTGGGGTGGAAACGGTGATGAAGTTTCCTTCTTCGATGATGCTTCAGCCCAGATAGAGAAGCGGGTATCCCACGGCAAGATACCCCAGCTTGATTCCCTTTACAAAGAATTGTTTTATGCACCCCTGTGGGTCAAAGCCAAGGGATTGAGCCCATTTGGCAACAGCCTGTTGCGTCTGATTCGTACGGATGGAACCGTCACCAAATCTCTGGCTGTCTATGTGGAGAACCAGGCCGTACGCAAGCAGGTCAAAGAACTGGTCAGCCGAAAAGGGGGGACACGGGCAGACAAGGTTGCTCTTGAGCTGGCCATGAGTAAACTCTATCGCCACTATGCCCGGTACCGCATTTACGGCGGTATCAGTTGGAAACCGTTTGCCCGCAAACTCGAAGCCCTGACCAAAGCGTACAAAATCAAAGTGGGATGGGTCACCTATCGCCCCAAAGCCACCCCGGCTTCGATCCTGAATGATGCATTGAATGACGGGGATCTTGCCCGGGCATTCAAGGATGCCGATCCGAAGCGCTTCGGGTATGCCCCATTGCGAAAAAAATTGATCCAGTATATTCGCATAGCCAAACAAGGCGGCTGGCCGACGTTGCCCCGCTTTCGTACCCTCAAGCCCGGTGGAAGCAACGCCAAAGTCGTTCCCCTGATCCGAAAACATCTGGCGATGACCGGAGATCTTCAGGGGTGCAGTGAACCGATGGACTCCCCTGCATACGATGCGTGCCTCGTCAAGGCGGTCAAACGCTTTCAATTGCGCCACGGTCTCAAGGGGGGTGGTATCATCGGGTCGCAGACGCGGGCAGCACTCAACATGACGGTCACGCAGGCGATACAGAAGATCCGCTTGAATCTCGACCGGATCAAATGGCTTTATCGCAAACAAGCTCCCATGCGTATCGAGCTCAACATCCCCACCTTTCGTCTGAATTTCCTCGATGGCAACAAGCTGGTCACGACGATCCGGGTGATCACCGGCAAGCCCAACCATCCTACTCCGAGCTTTCACAATGTCATGACCTACATCGTAGTCAACCCGTACTGGAAAATACCCGAAGGGATTGTCAAGAGCGAAATGATCCCCAAATTAATACAGGATCCGTATCACTATGAAGCGCAGGGCAAAGAGCTGCATGAGAGTTGGGACGAAAATTCCCCCCGGGTCGATCCCGGCACCGTTGACTGGGCACAGTATCAGGACAAAAACAAGCACATCCCTTATTACTTCATGCAAGTCCCCGGGCGGCATAATGCCCTGGGCAAGATTAAGTTTCTTTTTCCCAACGGGTATTCGGTGTACATCCATGATACCCCCTCCAAGAGTTTGTTCTTCCGGAATGTCCGGGCATTCAGTCATGGCTGTATGCGTATTCAGAAGCCACGGGAACTTCTGGAGTCTCTGGCGCTCTTCAATGACAATATCAACGTAGACGATGTCATGAATCAGCTGAAAGGGACGGACAAAAAGACAATCGTGCTCAAACACAAAGTGCCCATTGATATCACCTACCTGACGGCGTATATCGATCCCTACGGTTACCTCAATTTCCGAAAAGATGTGTATCACTACGATAAGTATCAAATGAAA
>WFSU01000060.1 GCA_015485845.1 Nitratifractor sp.
CGTGCCCTTTTTGGAAAGGGGTGTGTTTTTACTTTCGGTTGAGTGGGCGGGCTTGCATGAGCGATGCCTTCCGGCATAGGCAGGGTATCTCGATCGAAAGGGTACCGATGGAAACTTTGTTTTCAGTACTGGCACTTATGATTGGTGTAGCAAAGACTATGATAGCATGGTTGAGTTACGCAGAGAGTAAGAAGCCAAAGAGCACAGACTGCAACAAATAGTCGCACAAGGTATCAGGAGTCGCACCTCCTGATACTTCTGTGTACCCTTTCCGTAATTCTACTCAAATAAGATTAATCAAAAATAAAATCAACCTGCGTGCTTCAATGCCTCAAGCCGCTCGATCCGCTGTTCGGTGGTGGGGTGGGTGCTGAAGAGTTGGCGCATGGAGATATCTTTGCCGGTGAAGGGGTTGATGATGAACATGTGGGCGGTCTGGGGCTCAGCTTCGGGGATGATCGTGCCCCGGGCGTAGTGGTCGAGTTTGCTCAGGGCGGACTGGAGCCATTCGGGGTGGCCGGTCATGCGAGCTGAGCCCTCGTCGGCCATGAATTCTCTCCGGCGGCTGACGGTCATCTGGATGATTCCGGCGGCCATGGGGGCGAGAAACATGAGAGCCAGCATCACGATGAAGTTCGGTCGGTCGTCGTCGCTGCTGCCGCCGAAAAACATCCCGAAATTGGCCAGCATACTGATCGCTCCGGCGATAGTCGCCGCGACGGTGCCGATGAGCATGTCGTAGTGTTTGATGTGGCTGAGTTCGTGGGCGATGACCGCTTCGACCTCTTCATCGCTCAGGAGGTTGAGCAGCCCCTCGGTGACGGCGACGGCGGCGTGATGATAATCCCGTCCGGTGGCGAAGGCATTGGGCTGATCATCGAGGAGGATATAGAGTGCCGGCATCGGCAGACCGGCTCGGGCGGTCAGGCCGTCGACGATCCGGTACAGGCCGGGGGCGGTGCTGCGATTGACCGGGTGGGCGTTGTAATGCTTGAGCACCTGCTGGTCGCTGTAGTAATAGGCATAAAAGTTCATCCCCGCCGCCATCACGAAGGCGATGATCATCCCGGTTTTGCCCGCAAGTGCGCCCCCGACGAAGATGAAGAGGAGGGTGAGTGCGGTGAGGAGAAAATAGGTTTTAAGTCGTTCCATATTGGTGTCCTTTTTTAGGAATATCTTACTCAAAAAATGTAAATGGGAGGTAAATATTTATGCAGATTTTCTGGCACCAATGACCAATCCCGCCAAACTCAAAACCATCAGCCAGCCGAACCAGTCGCCAAAGCGGGTATAGAATGTCTGACCTTCGACGGTGAAGGTTTTTCCCACAGTGACGCCGCGTTTGTTGAGGGTACCTTTGGCAGTGATGTGGCCATACGGATCGATGACGAGTGAAAGCCCGCTGGTCGTCCCCAACCCCATGGTCACACGATTTTCTGCCGCACGGAAGACACCGTCTGAGGCATGGAAGGGAGGGAATCGTGTGTTGGCATTGAAATCGTCATCGACGGGCATCAGTACAATATCGGCACCGTTGCGGGCAAGTTCGCGGGTGATGTCGGTGCGGTGTCGATCCCAGCAGACAGCCAGACCCACTGTGCCGTATGGCGTTTCAAAAACAGGATATTTGCGTGGCCCCGGCACGAAGCCGACTTTTTTTTCGCCGTCCGTGATATTAATTTTTGCTCTTCTGCCCGCTTCCTTGCCTGAGGGGGAAACCATCAGGGCGGTGTCGTGCATTCCCGTAGTTGCATGCCAGACCACATCGGCTACGATATAGCTGCCCATATCAGATGACAGATCTTTGAGCTGTTGCATCAAGGTCGCGTTATCGGTATTGGCAAATTCATTTTCCGGCCAGACGACAAAGTCGGGATGCCGGTCGGCGACCGAATGGGTGAGTTTGGCATCGAGGTCGAAGATTTTTTGCGATACGTCGGGCAGGTTTTCTGCTGTACCGAAAGCGTCTGCCGGAAGCTTGCTCGTTGCGAGGATATCGGGATCCTGGTTGACCATATCGGTCAGTGCGGCAATGGTGAAGGTTTTGATAGGTGAGGTTATGGAGAATGACCCCCAGATGAGCACAAGCGTTACCAAACTTATAGCACCCCAGCTTGCCTGTCTGCTGATTTTTAGGTTTTCAACTTTCAAACTTCTCAACAGGAGCGAAGCGACCGCCACATTTGCCAGCATGATCAAAAAACTCAATCCCGGAAAGCCCGTGACACTCAAAAGATGTAACGCGGGCGGAAAGCGCCATGCGCTTTTGGCGAGTAGGACGAACCACCAATCTTCTACAACGGGAGCGATGAATTTGACGAACTCGATCGCTGTCCATGCTACGGGGAAGGCGAGAATGCTCAAGCTTTTTGGGAGTCGCGTGTGGAGCCATCCGCCGAGCCGGATCAGGCCGGCGTAGAATGTCCCCACCGCGACGATCAAAAGCCAGCCGAGTGCCGGCGGGAAAATATCGGGATACCAGCTGTGCACGCCCCATGAAAAGAGCAGTCCGAATGGAAGGGCAAGGACAAAATGATGCGTGGGGGATGAAACCATTACCACGAGCAGCAGAGGCACGAGGGCGATCCAGCCCAGATACGGTACATCGTATCCCGGCATGCTTGCCGTTAACAGTATGCCCGAAAGGGCAGAGAGAAGCAGCTTTTTCGAGAGTGCAATGTTGTTCATGCTGGTAAGCCTCGCGATGCAATCTCCCGTGCACAGATTTCCCCACTCATGATGGCTGGAGAGAAGCCGCCGCTGATGACCCATTGGCCGACAAAATAGAGTGTGTCGATCTCCCGGGAGTGGCTGCGGGGGATGCGAAGGACATTGCTCGGGGTGGGTTTGTAGCCGTAGGCGGTGCCCCGGGGGGTGCGGAGGTAGCGTTGCTGGGTTTTGACCGTGCCTGCTTCGGCGTATTCGACGAGATCGGAGATGCCGGGGTAATGGCGCTCGAGGCGCTCGAGGGTGCGGGCGATGAGGTCGGCCTTTTTTTGCCGGTAGGCTTCGGGATCGAGGTCGGCCCACTCATCGAGGTAATCGGTGGTACAGGTCACGGCAAATGATTTATCCGGATCCTTGGTCAAGTCTGCATCGATCTGCGCATAATCGGTGAAGCCGAAACTGCGCTGGAGTACTCCACTTTTTACGTTTGCACGATACTCATCGAGAGTGTAAAGCTCATCCATGAAAAAGTTGGCATAGCTCCTTTCTCCGTACACCTCACGGAGGTTTTTGCGAAACCCGAGATAGATCGTCACCAAACCGTCGGAGATTGTCTTCTCCTCCCGATACGGGTGGTCGAAAAGGCGGTACGTGTCCTGCGGTGAGAGATTGGAGACGATGCAATCGGTGGGGATCGTATGGGGAGAGTGTTTGTGGGTGTAGGTGACACTCGCAGGGGTCGCGGCGGTGACATCGGCGCCGGTGAGGACGGTGCCGCCGTGGTCGGTGATAACGCTGGCAAGGTAGTTACTCAGACGGCTGCTGCCCCCTTTGACGAACCACCCCTTTCCTTCGTAGTAGGAAGATTGGGCTTTGGCATGGAGAAGGAAGCTGAGGGTGTCGGGGGTGTCGTTGTAGTACTGGACGTTGGCGTTAAGTACGAGGATAAGCTCGGGATCTTCAAAAAGACTCTCGAGGACGTCGGTGACGGTGGCGCGGGCATATCTCAGTGTGTGCGAGAACAAAAACGGAAAGAGGGCATAATGGTACCAGGAGGCGTTTGTGAGGGTATCGATTTGATGACCGATGCGTGAAATGAGCGCAAAATAGCGGTCAAGCCCCCGGGTTTCGTGCGGGAAAATTTCGGTGAGGTATTCGCGTGCGGCATCGATCCCGTAGGGGAGGGTGTAACTGCGTGTCTTGGTCGTCAGGGTATAGAAATGTTCCGAACTGACGAATTCAACCGCATCATAGACACCCAACTCGTTGAAAATCTTCTGTATGGTTGGGTTGGTATACACACCGTCCATTTTGTGCAGACCCACTTCACAACGGAAGCCCCCTTTGCGCTTGAATGTCGTGGCGCATCCGCCGACCATGGTGTGCTGCTCGAGGAGCGTGACACGGTGACCGGCCTGGGCAAGCAGGGCGCCGGCCGTCAGTCCGCCGAGCCCTCCGCCGATGATGGTGATGGTTTTCATGAGATCCTCCAAAATGAACTTTTATCCCATTATAGGAGAAAA
The DNA here is from genome assembly GCA_015485845.1 of Nitratifractor sp. Classification (GTDB taxonomy): domain Bacteria; phylum Campylobacterota; class Campylobacteria; order Campylobacterales; family Sulfurovaceae; genus S017-3. The sequence goes on from WFSU01000060.1 coordinate 4,191, forward strand.
TAGGGGCATCTGTCATTCACATTTGTTCATGAACGGTATGATTTTTTGAGTCGACTCAAATGTTGAGGGGTGATACCGAGATAGCTGGCGATGTGGTACTGGGGGACTTTATCGAGGAGATGCGGAGTGGTGGCCATGAAGATCTCAAACCGTTCTTTGGCGCTTTTGGATTGTCGGTCAATGAAAGTACGGTGGAGGTATGAGTAAGCCTCATCGGCCATCAAGCGGCCGAATTGTTCTCCCTTTTTGAGTGAGCGGTAGAAGGATTGAATATCATTATAGGTGGTGGCGACACAGGTGCAATCTTCAAGCGCTTCGATGTGGAGCCGGGAGGGGGAGCGGGTGACGAAACTGTCGTAATCGACGACAAACAGGTTGCTCATGTGTGACTGAGGATCGTTGAAATAGATACTCCAAGTGTAGTCTTTGCCGTGCTCGTCGAGGATGGAAGCACGCGCCAGCCCCTCGTGGATAAAGAGCAGGTGATCCGGTACGTCTCCGACCGACTGGATGGTGTCGCCTTTGCGGAAGGTGATGAGGGTGAGTTTGCTCTGGAGAAGCATCCATTCGAGAGGGTTGACGGCAATGTAGCGTTCGAGGAATGCCCGGTACGATTCTTTGGCACTCACGAAGTGGTCGCTTCTTCCCCTGTATAGAGGGCTGTGCGGTTGCGCCCGTTGCGTTTGGCAAGGTAGAGAGCCGCGTCGGCTTCCTGGAGGAGTCGGTCGATCCGGGGCGGTACAGCGCCGTTGTAAATGGTGATGCCGATGCTGACGGTCAGTGGGATGGCCACACTGTGCAGGGTGGGGGGATGGGATTTGAGCTCTGCATGCAGGCTCTCGGCGATTTTTTGTGTACCTTCGACCGGCGTGTTGGGGAGAATGACGACAAACTCTTCTCCACCGAGGCGCCCGATGATGTCGCTTTTGCGCAGGTGCTCAGAAAGGAAGTGACCGAAGTATTTCAGGACGTGATCGCCCACATGGTGACCGTGAGTGTCGTTGATCGTTTTGAAAAAGTCGAGGTCGAGCATCATCAATGCAAAAAACTCATGGTGCCGCTCGGCGATATCGATGTATTTCTGCGCATCGTGATAAAACGCCTGACGGGTCAGCAGACCGGTCATCACGTCGTAAGTGGCCAGCGCCCGCATTTGCTGCTCCATCTCCTGAAGTTTGGCATACATGTCGATAAAAATCCATGAAATGACGGGTGCGACGATGGCGGGGACAATGGTCGCTATAATCAGACTGATGCCGAGATCCACCCCCTCCGTGTACCAAGTGGCGATGAAGGTGAGCAGAAGGGAGAGTGCGATGGAGGTGAGGGTGATGAGCAGCACCAGCGTCCTGTGGCTGAAACGAGAATAGAGTCTCCGGGCAAATCCGTCTGCGCTCTGGTCAAAAACATTCGTGTGCAGGTTTTCCATGAAGCATATTATACACAGGTTTTTCTCAAGGCACTGAAGCAAGCCGTCTGAAGTTGCCCATCAGCCCTTTTTGGGTATAATCCCGGCAAATTGACACAAGGAATTCCCCATGGCATTGAATGTATATTATGACAAAGATTGCGATCTGAGCATTATCCAGTCGAAAACCGTAGCGATGATCGGCTTCGGCTCTCAAGGACACGCGCACGCTGAAAACCTCCGTGACAGCGGTGTGAATGTCGTCGTCGGTCTCCACCCGGAAGGGAAGAGCTGGAAAAAAGCCCTCGACAAAGGTTTCGACGTCTCGACCGTCGCTGAAGCGACCGCCAAAGCGGATGTCGTGATGATCCTCCTCCCCGATGAGAATCAAGCCGAGATCTACGCCAACGAGATCGAGCCCAACCTCAAAGAGGGCGCGACGATCGCATTTGGTCACGGGTTCAACATCCACTACGGACGCATCACACCGCGTGCCGACATCAACGTCACCATGATTGCCCCCAAAGCCCCCGGCCACACCGTCCGCAGTGAGTTTGTCAATGGCGGCGGTATCCCCGATCTCATCGCTGTGGGACAGGATCCGGCCGGCAACACCAAAGAGCTTGCCCTCTCTTATGCTTCAGCCATCGGTGGCGGACGTACCGCGATCATCGAGACCACGTTCAAAGATGAGACCGAGACCGACCTCTTTGGCGAGCAAGCGGTTCTGTGTGGGGGAGTTACGTCTCTCGTGCAGGCAGGTTTTGAGACCCTGACCGAAGCGGGTTATGCTCCGGAGATGGCCTACTTCGAAGTCCTTCACGAACTCAAGCTCATCGTCGACTTGATGTTCCAGGGTGGTATCGCTGATATGCGCTACTCCATCTCCAATACGGCCGAGTACGGCGACTACGTCAGCGGCCCTCGCGTCATCGGCGACGAGTCCAAGGCCGCTATGAAGCAAATCCTCAAAGAGATCCAGAACGGTCAGTTTGCCAAAGACTTCATCCTCGAAGGTCAATCCGGCTATCCCCGTATGAAAGCCGAGCGCAACAACGCCCAGGCTTCTCTCATCGAGCAGACCGGTGCACGTCTGCGCGAAATGATGCCCTGGATCGGTGCCAACAAAATCGTCGACCAGACGACCAACTAAGCGTTTCCCCTCCGGGCAGGACGATGCTGAAGGATGTGCTCCTTCGGTGAATATCCATCCGGAGGAACTCTCCTCCCCTCATGCCAAAAACCCAAAAAACCTCTTCACGGAAAACGCAGACAAAGCGCCCGCGCCGTACCCATAAAAAGCCGGAACCTCCGAAACAACATATTGTTTTACGTACCCTTTCTGCCATCGTTTTAATGGGAGCCCTGGTGGGTTCCGGGTATTTGATTGGCGCCAATAAGGAACAAACGGTACCTGCCGGAAGTGCTGCGAAACACGCCTCCAAGTCGGTTCCGGCAAAAGCCATACCTGCGAATACGTCACGCCCGAAAAAGAAGAAGCGCCCCTCTCCGCTGGAGATTCTTCGATACGGGTTTGAAGAGGATGCACAGGGGGATGATATGCCCGATGTCAGCTGGTATGTTCCCAGTTCGCCGAAAAAGTCACAGGAGAAACCCGCCCCAAAAATCACGGTTACTTCCCCATCCCCGAAACGATCACAAGCGCCGAGACTGGTGATCATTATTGATGATGTCTCGCACAAACGACAGCTCGATGCCATTCGGGCTTTGCCGTACCACATCACCCCGTCGATCTTCCCCCCCTCGGAGCTCTCGGCCACGAGCAATCACCTTGCCGACTCGCTCAAGCACTTCATGGTGCATCTCCCGATGGAGTCAGGCAGTGCCGCAATGAACCGGATGCGCGGGATGCTCTTTACCCGTTTCAGCCCAGCCAAAGTCCAGGCGAGAGTTGACGAGATCCGGCGCCTGTTTCCCCGTGCCAAATACATCAACAACCACACCGGAAGCGTCTTCACTTCCAACTACAAAGCGATGAAACAGCTCTACGGTATGCTCCGTCAAAAAGGCTTTGTTTTCGTTGACAGCCGCACCACCGGTCGAAGTGTTGTCCGCAAAATCGCTCATGCCCATCACGACACATACATTGCCCGGGATGTGTTTATCGACAATACCCAGACCGAGGCGTATGTCTTGAAACAATTGAAACAAGCAGTCACAATTGCCCGGAAGCGAGGCTTTGCTATCGCCATCGGACACCCCCATGCCGTCACGATGCGGGCTTTGCGGCACGCGGGGAAGATTTTGGCGGGGGTAAAAACCGTCTACATCGATGAGTTGTATCATTGATTGTATGACAATTTGACATATTTTTCCCTCTGTGCTCCTTTTTCGGGTACACTTCGAAAAAAACGGAGCCCGGAATGACTTCTCTACTCGACCACCATCTCCCCGCACTCGATGCGATGCGCAAATACCCCGATCCCCTTTTCTACCGAGGCAACACCGCCTTGCTTGCCCGTCCAAAAATTTCGATCGTCGGAACACGTAAACCTTCATCCTACACCCGTCAGTTTACCTATGATTTGTCCCAGGCGTTGAGCCGACGTGGTGTGGTTGTGGTCAGCGGGGCGGCGATGGGGGTCGATGCGATCGCCCATCAGGGAGCCGGAGCGGCACATACGATCGCCGTGATGGCCAACGGTCTGGATATCCGCTATCCGGCGGTCAATGCCCCGATGATCGCCGGGATCGAACGGGAAGGGCTGGTGCTCAGCCAGTTCCCAGACGGACAAAAAGCGGCCGGCTGGTCTTTTGTCGTCCGTAATGAACTGGTTGTTGCCCTCGGAGAGATCCTGATCGTCACCGAAGCGGATGAGGGGAGCGGATCGATGCGGAGTGTTGAGTATGCACTCAAAATGGAGCACCCCGTCTATGTCCTCCCCCATCCGCTTGATACCAGTCGAGGCACCAACCGCCTGCTGGCCGAGGGGAATGCGCAGCCCATTTATGACATCGAAGCATTTGCCAACCGTTTCGGCCGGGTACCGGAGCGAAGCGATGTACCCCGGGATGATTTTTTCTATTTTTGTCAGAAACATCCGACGCTCGATGAAGCGGTGGAAGCATACGGAGACCGGGTGTACGAAGCGGAACTGATGGGAGAGATTGTAGTTGAGGATGGGAGAGTGAGGGTGTGTTAAATTAGGAATTAGAAATTAGAAATTAGAAATTAGAAATTGTCAGGTAGGGTTGGCTTCAGCCGACCGAATTGTGTCGGCTGAACTAGAGAGGGATTTGTCTGGGGTGTCCTCTACTTTCTAGCAACACTCTTGGCTTTTTTCCCGGTAAAATCGTTGACCACTTTTTCGAGGACGTTCTGGGGGAGCATCCCTACCTGCATGGTGATGACGTTTCCTTTGGGATCGAGGATCAGGAGGAAGGGGATCGACCCTTTCCATCCGGCGCGTTTGGCAATGTAGTCGACGAAATATCCGGCATCCTGATAGGCGACGACGTCGTAATTGATCTTTTTTTCATCCGCGAAGGCTTTGAGGCGTATCTTGGGGGTGTTCTGAACTTCGATACCGAGCATGGCGAGTTTGCCTTTGTACTTCTTGATCATGTCTACATAGTGGGGGATGGATGCCAGACAAGGGGGGCAGTGGGTACCCCAGAATTCGAGGAAGACTACCTTGCCTTTGTACTCGGGGATTTCCAATCCATTGTCGGTACCTTTGATGTGAATGGTTTTGCCATTGAGGGTAGGGAGTTTGACGTAGTCATTGTCAGCAGCTTGCGCCAGACTTCCAGCCAGTGCCAGAGTCAGCAGGGCGATCAGGATCTTTTTCATAGTGATTTCCTTTTTATTGTTTTGGGGAAGCGGTTTTTGTTTTCTTCCCTTGATGTTCATAATAGGCGACGATTTTCAACAGGAACTTCTCCATATCGGCCGGATCTTTCGGGACACCGCGAATGATAGCATGCGTGTGACCCGTGTAGCCGAGTGCTACCATGAAGGGGAGGCCTTCTTTGATCTTTTTGCCTTTTTTGTCGACACCAAATTGGAATTTGTGCATCGCTGCGGCGACGAATTTTTTGTTTTCAACTCCGGAGATGAGGGTGTAGAGGACTTTTTTGTCTTTGGCAAACTGCTGCAACTGTGGCGTGGTCATGCCGGAAAGTTCGACACCGATGATGTCGAGCTTACCCCGCAGATCCAGGAAATAGCGGTTGAGATTGGGGATTTGCTTGAGGCAGGATTGGCAATCCTTGGTCCAGAGCACCAGCAGCGTCATGTGATCGGTACTGTTGTTGAAAATAAATCCCTCTTTGATTTCTTTGACAGAGAATTTCGCTTTTTTGGATCCGAGTTTTGCGACAAAATCCTTTTTGGCTTTGGCCAGAACTTTGGGATCGATCTTCGTCGCATTGGCATCGTTTTGGGCATAGGCCTGAGTGCTGAAGCTGAGAAGCAGAGCCAGCAATGCCAGCATTTTGGTGAACGTCATGGAGACTCCTTTGAAAGAATTGGACGGATTATACCATAGAGACTTAACCCAACGTTAATGATGGGGTGTTTTGCGGTATAATGTCTATAAAAATTTGGAGGATTGTGTGAAATATTTATTGAAATTAATTGTCTTTTTTGGCCTTTCAGCCATATTGGAAGCACAGACAATATCTGATAAAGAGATTGCCAACATGTTCATACTTGGTTTTGAAGGCAAAGATGTATCAAAAAAATCGTTGGTTTATCATGAGGTGTGCAAACAGAGACTCGGTGGTGTCATTTTGTTTAAAAAAAATATAGGTTCTATAGATTCTCTCAGGCAGATGACACATACACTCAAAACGTGCAACAAAAACCACCTTCCCCTAATTGCAGTTGACCAAGAGGGAGGACGTGTGCAGAGAATACGATTTTCCGGGCAATATCCACGGGCATCCAGTCTCAGTGAAAAATCGGCTGCAAAAGTTTTTGACAAAATGGCTTCGGAACTGGCAAGTCTTGGAATCAATTACAATCTGGCTCCCGTTGCAGATCTGGATTATACATATAATGGAGTCATTCATGGGAATGGACGAAGTTATGGACATAACCCGGCAAAAGTTGCCCGTTTCGATCGTTTATTTATTACAGCAATGCATAATCACCATATCCTGACAGCACTCAAACATTTCCCCGGCCACGGTTCCAGTAAAGGAGATACCCACCAAGGATTTGTGGATGTGAGTAAATACTGGGATGATCGTGAAATTGATCCATACAAAATTCTCATCAGAGACAGGAGAATGAGAGTTGATTCTATTATGGTGGCTCACATTGTGTGTGATTATATCACCGGTGACAAACCTGCTTCTCTTTCATATGGTGCTATTCATGAAATCATTCGTAAAAGGTTGAAATTTCGTGGAGTAACGATCACAGATGATCTTCAGATGCGGGCTATCAGTAAACAATACAGTTTAAAACAGACCATCATGCTGGCTATTAATGCCGGAAATGATTTATTGCTTTTTGGCAATCAACTCAGTAGGAAGAACAAAGTCAATGTAACGACTTTGATTCGTAAAGTAAGAGAATTATTAAGAGAAAGGAAAATCAGCTACCAATCGATTCTTGCTGCCAATAGACGTATAAATAGAATGAAAAGGATGCTGAAGCGATGAGAATAGTTGCCCTCGATGTCGGTCTCAAACGGATCGGGGTGGCACTCTGTCTCGACGGGACGACTGTGCTGCCCCAGCCGGCGATCCTGCGGCGTAACCGAAATCAGGCGGCGCGGGATGTCGCGGCGTTTGTGTCCGAATGGGGGATCGAGGTGTTGATCGTGGGATTGCCACGCGGCGGGAGCAGTGAAGCGGAGATGGAACGGCGTATCCGCCATTTTGTCGGTTTGCTGGAGCTTCCGGAAGAGATCGACGTACGGTATCAGGATGAGGCAGGCTCGTCGGCAGAAGCCAAAGATCAGATGCAGGGGGTTGTGCGGCAGAAGCGAGACGGGCGGATCGATTCGTTGGCGGCGAAGATTATTTTGGAGCGGTGGCTGACCGCACAAAAAGCCGCTGAATAATCAGCTGAGGGCCAGACGGAAGTAGGGGTTCCCCTCTTCGTACTCAATTCGCTCACCGAGGATTTTGACAATAGCACTGAAGGTGTCAAAAAACTCTTCATTGAGCGGGGTTTCTTCGAGGGTATATTTGCCGAGAAATTTCATAAGCGTCTCTTTGACATCTCCAAAACTTTTCACGAAATCTTCAGCCATTGCCCGTGTCCGCTCGTCGACATCCGCTTCACGTACCAGTTTAAAAAATTCGATGTCCTCACTGACGACGTGATCCATCCCGATTTTGCTGAAATCTTTGAGATATTTTTTGGCTTGCCGATGTTCACCTTTGGCATATTCTCCCAGTACTCTGTGTGCGAGTTCGACCATCTTGACGTGCTCGCTTTTCCATTTTTTGACCATTTTTTGATTCTTCGTCTGAAAAAGACCAGTGAGCATCATACTATCCTTTATAATTGAATCGAATCCCAAGTATAACACCTTTTTGTCAAAAAGAAGTCATTCCGTTTGATATCTTAATCCAAAAAGTTACACTGAAATTACAAAATTATACTTGAATAGTGATTAAACATACTAAAACTCCGAAGCAAGCACGGCCTCCATCCCCTCTTTGTTAAGGATACGGATGAGGTTGGAGGAGCCGCTTTTGCCGGTGGTTGATCCGATGGTGACGACAAAGCGCTTGTCCTCGGGGATGCGGTGTTCATCAAGGAGCCTTTTGACAAACAGGTAGAGGAGCTTGGTCGGGTTGCGGATCGGCTCCATCACAAAGAGCGGTCGTACGCCCCAGATGAGGTTGAGGCGGCGATGGGTGGCCAGTGAGTGGGAGACGGCGTAGATGCTCTGCCTGGGGCGATACTTGGAGAGGGTCTGGGCACTCATGCCGGAGGTTGTGAAAGGAACCAGGGCTTCTTTGTGGAGGTTTTTGGCCAGTTCGACGGCGGATTTGGAGACGGCATCGGATTCGTCGTGGGTGGGGTAGTCTTTGTAGTAGGGGTAGTCTTTTTCGACGTCTTTGATCGTATCGTGGAGGACGGTGACTGCCTCGACAGGGTAGTGGCCGACGGTGGTCTCGTCACTGAGCATCACGGCATCGGTCCCGTCGTACACGGCATTGGCGATGTCGCTCACTTCGGCACGGGTGGGGTAGGGGTTGTCCTTCATGGAGGTGAGCATCTGGGTGGCGGTGATGGAGGGCTTGTTCATGGCATTGGCGACGTGGAGGATGTGTTTCTGGATGCGGGGGAGGCGTGTGACGCCAAACTCTGCCCCGAGATCCCCCCGGGCGACCATGACACCGTCGCAGCGTTCGAGAATGGCCTCGAGGTTGTTGATCGCTTCACCCGTCTCGATTTTGGCGACGATAAAGGGATCGAAGTCGTGGGAGGCCATGACCGATTTGGCGCGGAGGATGTCTTCAGCCGTCTGGACGAAGGAGAGGGCGACGATGTCGATGTCGTGCTGTGCCCCGAAGGCGAGATCGGCTTCGTCTTTGGGGGTGATGGCCGAGATGGCAAGGCGGGTCTTGGGGAAATTGACCCCTTTTCGGGAGGTGAGTTCACCGTCGTTGAGGAGCTCGAGGGTGAGGGTGTCGGTGCCTTTGGCTATGACACGGGTCTGGAGCGTCCCGTCGGCGAAAAAGACCTCTTCACCCACGTGCACCATATCGATGATTTCGGGATAGGAGAGGTCGAGTGTGTGGGGGTCAGGGTGTCGGGTTTTGGTCAGACGCAGGGTATCGCCCCGCTTGAGCCGAAGCACCCCGTCGATCTCCCCAATACGCACCTTGGGGCCGGAGATGTCCTGGAGGATAGCGACTTCGGTTCCGGTGTGTTGCGACGCTTCGCGGATCTTGCGGATATTGTCGGCATGGGTGGGGTGATCCCCGTGGGAGAAGTTGAGTCGGAAGACATTGACCCCGGTGCGGATGAGGGTCTCGATCATCTCCGGTTCGGAGGTAGCCGGCCCGAGGGTGACGACGATCTTGGTTTTGCGCATGGGAGGCTCCCGTAATTGGTTTAGACGATTATCCCCTATCTTGGGTTAGGAGCGGCTGGTAGGTTACCGGTTGGTTACAAAACCAGCATCCCATCCCCATAACTAAAAAAACGATACCCCTCCTCGATCGCTTCCTCATAAAGAGCCAGGGTCTTCTCCCGCCCGATGAAAGCGGAGACGAGCATGATGAGGGTGCTTTTGGGTAGATGGAAATTGGTTAGCAGGTGGGTGACACGCTGAGGAGGATTGCCCGGATGGAGGAACAGATCGCATTCTCCTTCGGTGCTGCCGGTGCGAGCGAAGTATTCGATGGTGCGGGTGACGGTGGTGCCTACGGCCAGCAGGGGGGTGTCGGATCGGAGGATTTTGGCGGCGGAACTTGGGATATGGAAGGCTTCGGAGTGCATGGGGTGGTCGAGGATTTTTTCGGCTTCGACCGGTTTGAAAGTGCCGGCACCGACATGAAGGGTCAGCGTGTGGGTCGGATGGCGCTGTTTCATGTTTTGTAGAAGCTCCGGGGTGAAATGAAGTGATGCGGTTGGGGCGGCGACGGCACCATTTTCTCGGGCGAAGAGGGTCTGGTAGTCACGGACATCCTCCTTGCGGTCGTCGCGCTGCATATACGGAGGCAGGGGGACGTGCCCGATGCGATCGAGGATTTGGACGAGGGCTTCAAATCGTAGGGGGTTCCCGTGTTGTTCAAACGTAACAATGCGTGAGCCGTCGTCATGGAGGGCTTCGACGGTGGCGGTAAGACCTTCGTCGAAATGGATCTGCGTCCCGACCCGTACCCGCCCCCGAATCATCACGAGGGAACGGTGGGCATCGAGAGGCTTGGTAAAGAGCAGTTCGACCCGGCCGCCCCCTTGACCATCTACGGCAGCTTTGTGTCCGAAGATTCGGGCTTTGATGACGCGGGTGTCGTTGAGAAAGACATGAATATCCTCAGGAAGATAGTCGAGGAGATGGCGAAAGGTGGTGTGGGTTACGGTATCGGTAGCACGGTCGTACACGAGCAGCCGGGCGCTGTCGGCCGGGCGTGCCGGGGCGGTGGCGATGTGCCCTTCTGGGAGGGGGTAGTCGTAGCTCTCGGTCAGCAGTTCAGGGGGTGTCGGCATGGGTTACCGATCGTCAGATGAGGGGTGGTCGCTTTTGGACTCGGGATCCTCTTCGGCTTTTGGGGGGCGTTCGTCCTCTTCCAGTTCGTCGAAGTCCTCATCCCCGAAGTCAAAATCCTCATCGTCTACGTTTCCATCATCGGCAAACGGTTCATCGGTCTCGTGAGGTGTACCGGGTTCGGAGGTTGTTTCCGGTAATGGCTTCGGAGTGGCAGCCGAAGTGGGGGCAGGAGTCTTTGGCTCTGTTGCTTGCTCCTCCTCTTCGTCCGGCTTTTCAGGGTTGACAAATTTGAGGATGATGATCGAGGCACCGTAGAGGATGATCAGTGGGGCAGCCATGAGCATCTGGGTCAAGACATCCGGAGGGGTCAGCAGGGCGGCGAGGATGAAGATCATGACGATGGCGTAGCGGAAAAAATGGATCAGCGTCCGGTCGGTGATGAGCCCGATGAGCCCGAGGAAATAGGCGACCACCGGCAGCTCAAACGCGATCCCGAATCCGAGGAGAATCTTGGTGAAGAAGCCGACATAGTCCTCGATGTTGATCAGCGGCGTGTAGAGGAAGGAGCCAAAGGTGATGAGGAATTGAAACCCGAACGGTGTGACGACGTAGTAGGCGAACAATACGCCGATGGTAAACATGACCGATCCGCCGACGACGAAGGGGGTGACCATTTTTTTCTCATTGTCATAGAGGCCGGGGGCGATGAAAAGCCAGAGCTGCCAGAGGATAATCGGCAGGGCAAAGAAAAGTCCGGCAAAAAACGAGACTTTGAGCGCGACAAAGAACGCTCCGCCGACCTGATGGGTGGTGATGCTTCCCCAGAAGCTGTTGGCGGCTCGGGCGGCCGGGGTGGTGGCATTGCGCTCGGCGGCAAGGGTCTCGATGAGGCGCTGACTGCTGCGGGCGACATCGGCAGCCGATCCAGCGGCCTGCTCGAGGAGGGTGGCCAGCTCAGCGTCGGTGGCATCCCGGTGGCGCTGCGTCAGGAGTTCGGAAGCCTGATGGAGCCGATCGTGGAGCACGGCAGCCTGACCGGGGAGGGTGGTGGGTTTGGTCGGGGTGGCCGATCCGACCGGCGTGGTTTGGTTGGCGTCGGGGTGCTGGACTTTCCACGTACCGTCTTCACGTTTTTCGACAATGATCTTCACTTGGGTGAGTGCGTCATTGAGCGGTTGGGTGACCCAGGTAAGGATGGGGTTGTGGAGGGCAAATGCTACGATAAACATCACCAGCACCGCCGCGACCGAGATCGCCAGTCGGGTACGCAGCTCCGCGAGATGGGGCTTCATGCTCTCAAACATTATGCACGTTCCTCGCGGTCAAGATGCTTAAATTGAGAAGGCCGTTTGGCCTCGGCAGTTTGTTCGGATTCGGAGTCGCTGGCTGCATCAGCTTGGGGGGTGTCGGTTGTCTCGGATGCGTCGGATCGGGGTGCATCCTCGTGAGAGGTTTCATGAGCTTCTTTGTCGGCGCGTTCGGCTTCGTGGATGTCTGCGAGGAGATCATCATCGAGGTAGCGATCGCCGCCGATGGAGGTGATGGCA
>WFSU01000061.1 GCA_015485845.1 Nitratifractor sp.
CATTCCGCAAGGTGTTCTGATAGTCGACAAACGCTCCCCATCCCTGTTCCGTATCTCCCTGACCGTCATGAGAGGCGAAATCATACTCGATCCCTCCACCGAAGTTCCAACCGTTGCCTTCATACAAAGGATTGGTTTTGTATTTGCAGTCAATCTTCGTATGCCCATATCCGATCAATGCATAAACATTAACGGCATCACTGATGTGAATCTGGGGTTTGGCGTAGAGGCCGTAGTGGGTCGTTGTCGCAAAATTCTGGCTCAATTGCGAGCGAAGAAACCGGGCTTCGATCCCGAAAAAAGGATTGAAGTCATATCCGACACGGAGCAATCCCCCAAAGTTGGTAGTGTCGTACTTACGCACCCCGGCAGCCGAGCCGGCACAGGCACACTCCGTACTCACCATCCCCATGACACCTCCCACACCGATATAAAACGGCGTTACCACCGGTGCGACCGGAGACTCTGCCGGTGTAGCGTTTTTCCCGGCACTGGCTGAAAGGGTAAAGAGCAGACTCGATGCCAGCACTGTCAGAGTTTTTTTCCACATGATTTCTCCTTGTATCGCAGAAAATATTGCAAATTGTATCGTAAACAATATTAAACCAATGGATAGTAAAAAATATCAATCAAAATATCAATCTCTCAGTTAAGCGAAAAGCCTCTTCTCTGTCCCTCACTTCTCCACGAATCTGCGCATCATACAACGCTGAGAGTATCCGACCAAACTCGGGAGAGGATTCCATCCCCAAAGCAATGAGATCTCGCCCTTGAACCCATGGCTCGGGTGGGGTATCAAGCACTCCAAGCGCATCGGCTCGCTCCGCCAGCCACTCCCCCGCTTTAAAGCGTTCACGATTTACTCCGTCTCGTCCGAAATAGTCAGCACGGGCAACCACAATAAGATCACGGATCGAGGCATGGGGAGCGAGCTTGAGCGAGAGTTTTCGGATCGTTTTGTCTCTGGCTCGGTTGCGATAATATTGTGCGGGGGCGAGATGGTGCTCGACGAGCGGCAGGATCGAATCGATCAGCTTCTTGTCACCGGTCAAGCGCTTGAGAAACATACGGGCAGGTTCGACCCCGGCCGCTTCATGGCCGATCGATCGGATGCGCAAAACAGTGAGGAGTGAGGAGTGAGGAGTGAGGAGATTTTGAGTGTAGGGGATGGTTTTCTCTTTGTATTCGATGGTTGTGGTGGTTGCCTTTCCAAAATCGTGACAAAGGATCGCCAGGAGAAAGCGAAGCTTCTCCCTGTCCTCCAACTCCTCACTCCTCACTCCTAATTCCTCACTCATCGTATCCACCGCCATCATTGTGTGCGTCCACGCATCTCCCTCAGGATGATACTCTGGATTTTGGGGGACACCGATGAGGGCATGGAGTTCGGGAAAATAGCGTTCAGTGATCCCGAGTTTTCGCATCAGTTCAAAGCCCACCGAGGGGCGTAGCGTCTGAAGCAGGAGCTTGCGCCACTCTGCCCAGACACGTTCTCGTGGGAGCTCTTCGAGCCTCCCCTCCTCCACCATCTTCTGACAGAGAGCAAACGTCTCTTCGGCCAGTTCCATCCCAAATCGGGCGGCAAACTGCACGGCCCGATAGACCCGCAGCGGGTCTTCGACAAACGTCGTCTCGTCGATATGGCGCAACACCCCCTGCTCCAAATCCCTCTGGCCGCCAAAAGGGTCGAAGAACATCCCTTCGGCGACATCGTACCCGATCGCATTGATCGTGAAATCCCGCCGTCGTGCCGCCTCAGCATAGGAGAGTCCCCCATTGGTTGTTACGGCAAAGCCCCGGTGCCCTGCTTCTGTCTTCTCCTCTGTACGGGGTAGGGAAAAGTCCACTTCGTTCTCCCCAACCTGCATTTTCAGTACGCCAAATTGCTTACCGACGGCATCAACACGACCATGCCGTTTCAGCAGAGATTGCAAGGCTTTCATCCCGCCCATACCGTACACTTCGATATCGTAATCCTTGACCGTACGCCCCATCAAGGTATCCCGCACCGATCCGCCGACGATCACCGGACGGTGGCCGGCATCCATGAGCGATTCAAGGACGACCATCAGAGGCGCAGGTATCTCCATCATGACCTTTCTCTCAGCGCAAACGCTTCTCTGCGGCAATCAGCTCGACGACCCCGTCCACCATATCCTGTACGGCTTCGACTTCGGTCACCCCGAGGCGACGGCGGTTGCTGATGTCATAGACGCCCCCTTCACTCTCAGAGTGCTCACCATGAACCCCACGGATCTGGAGATGGTGTTTCGCACAGATCGCTTCGAACCGTTCACGATCTTCGGCCAATTTGGGCAGTGCGATGTGGACGCTGGCACGCATGGCGGTTCCCAAATTGGTCGGACAGCTGGTGAGATACCCCAGGTGAGGGCTGATAGCAAAGGGGACCTGAGACTCGATCCCCGCAATCGCCCGCACCAATCGGCGGAAGACCTCCGCAATATCCCCACCCGGCTGCATCGAGATGATCCGCATCTGATCTTCTTCGTTGACCCAGACGAGGAAGGTTTTGTCGTGGTTGTGGTAGATGCCGCGCCCGGAAGGCCAGTCGC
>WFSU01000062.1 GCA_015485845.1 Nitratifractor sp.
AGAAGATACTGGAGAGTGCGTTCAAGCTGGAGCGTCTTTATAAAAAGTACAAGACGCTTATCTGGGGTGTACTGATCCTCGTACTCGTCGGTGTCGGTGGCAATATTGCATGGGGAGCCTACCGGCAGAACAAGCTAGATACGGCCAATCAGGCTTTTCTCTCTCTCCAGAAGAACCCGGATAGTAAGGATGCTATTGCGACACTCAAAAGCAACAACCCCGAACTCTATACATTGTATGCCCTGAATCAGGCACTCAAAAGTCAAAAGACGGAGACTCTCAAAACATTCGAGGGCAATAAAGACCCGCTGATTGCTGATATTGCCCGATACCATGCCGGTGCCCTGAAAGGGAAACCGGTCGATTCGGTTTATTACCACGATTTGACCGTCGTTGAAGAAGCCTATGCCGACCTCAAGACAGGAAAGAAAGCTGCGGCAAAAAGCAAGCTGTCTCTGATAGCCGAGGATTCTCCTGTCGCCAAGATCGCCCAACTCCTGAAACACTACACGCTCGACCTCAAATAACAGTTTATGAGCGATATTCTCGAAGCTTTCGAAGAATATCTTTCCGTGACCCGTGTCCTCGATCCTTTGACGGTCGAGGCATACCTGCGGGATCTCTCCCAGTTGGAAGCGTTCGCTCCCGAACCTCTTACCCGACGAAACACGCAAGATATTCTTACCTTTCTTGCTCAGTTTGACAACAAACGTACCCTCAATCGAAAACTCTCAGCCATCAATGTATTTTTTGACTTTTGTCATCGTCATGACTTCACCGCCACGACAATCAAGATTCCAATGGCACGTACCCCCAAGACCCTCCCGAAGTATGTGGGTTACGATGCGATCATGGCAGGTATTTCCGGGATTGATCGGAGCACATTTCTTGGGTTGCGAGATTACGCACTGATCCTGTTTCTCTATGCCAGCGGTGCCCGGATCAGCGAAGCACTTTCTACACAGCGCAGCGACCTGCACGAGGGGTGGTTAACAATTCGCTATGCTAAAGGGGAGAAAGAACGGGTCGTCCCTGTCGCACCGGTAGCTCTCGAGGCGATCGATACTTATCTTGCCGCCGCCGATATGCGCAGCAGTGCTCTGTGGGTCAATTATCGCGGGGAGCCTCTCAGTCGCGTTTCGGCGTATAAAATTACCCAAAAATATCTCGGTGTCTCTCCGCATGTCCTGCGGCACTCCTTCGCCTCGGCACTCATCCTTGGCGGGGCTGACCTGCGGGTTGTGCAGGAGTTGTTGGGGCATGCTTCGCTGGTCACTACCCAGATCTACACCCACATTGAACGCCGCCATCTTGAAGAGACGGTGTACCACTACCATCCCCTCGGAGATTCCGCATGAAAACCATTGTCGAACAGTTGAGAATCCACGGCATTCTTTGTAGAAAATTCTCAGAACTTTCCCCAAAAGAGTTGGGAACACGCAAGCGAATTCGTCTCTACATCGGTGTGAATCTTGAGGGGTACTATTGCAGTGTTATGGTGCTGTCTAAAAAGAGTAGAGTGCTGCGAAAAGAGGCAGAAGTGTTGAAAGGATTGCATCAAAAAATGGAGAGTTGGAAGGGGACGACGATCCCGAAAAAATACATTTGGGTAGATGCCCCGCTCTGCTCCAAAGCCAAAGCATGGATGGAGCAGGAGGGGTGGAAGTTTCTGGGGTAGGGTCAGCTCTGGCTTTTGCGGTATTCGAGGATCATTTTGAGGGCTTCGTCCTTGAGGAGAAGTTTTTCTTTTTTAATGGTCTCGAGCTCCATGTCACTCAGATGAAGACGCCCTTCATCGGCATCGGTAGCTTGTTGATCCAGTTCATTGTGTTTTTCAAAAATTTTGGCGAAGTGGGCATTGCTCTGCTTGAGAGCGCTGATTTCGTCTCGGTATTCTGCTAACATATTAGCTCCTTGGGTTTTGGTATGCTCCATTATATTATTTTTGGGGTTAGAAGGTGTTGACCCAAATCCGTAAATAGACAAAAGCATCAGCCACCATCATCGCATCCATGGGCTTCACGTAAAATCATCGCCGAACCTACAGGTGCGACTTAGATTTTATGCAAACCCCATGAATACGAGCATGGTAGCTACTACAAATTTTCTATTGACGGATTTGGGTTTGATTCGGGGTCGCCGATAGGACGATTACGCTATAATGCGCCCTTATTCTATTTTTACCAAGGCATATTTTATGGCATTTACCCAATTGAAACTTTCTCAGCCGCTTTTGCGTGCCATCGCCCAGCAGGGCTATACCGAACCAACCCCTATTCAGGCCAAGGCCATCCCATTGATCATCGAAGGGAAGGATGTCCTGGCTGCGGCGCAGACCGGTACCGGCAAGACAGCGGGCTTTACCCTGCCGTTACTGGAGCGACTCACCCACCACACTCCGGTGATGAAGCGGCACCAGATTCGAGCACTGGTGTTGACACCGACACGGGAACTGGCGGCACAAGTGGCGGAGAGTTTCCAACTTTACGGCAAACATCTTCCGTTCCGTTCCACTGTGATCTTTGGAGGGGTGGGGATCCATCCCCAGTTAGCGACGCTTCGTCGCGGCGTGGATGTGGTCATCGCGACACCGGGGAGGTTGCTTGATATCGCCGGACAAAAAGGGATTGATTTCTCGGCACTGGAGACACTGGTGCTCGATGAAGCGGATCGGATGCTGGACATGGGCTTCATTCACGACATCAAAAAGCTGATGAAATTGATGCCACACCGGCGACAGACGTTGTTGTTTTCTGCGACATTTTCTCCCGAGATCAAGCAGTTGGCCGGTTCGTTTCTCCATCATCCCGTGACCGTAGAAGTGGCACGGGAAAATACCACGGTCGAAGCGATCACCCAGGCCGTTTATCCCGTGGACAAAGTACGCAAACGCTCCCTGCTGGCCAAACTGATCCTCGAGAATCAGTGGGAACAGGTACTGGTCTTTACCCGTACCAAGCATGGAGCCAACCGTTTGACACAATACCTGGAAGAGCGGGGGATCCACGCCGCAGCCATTCATGGCAACAAAAGTCAAGGGGCACGCACCAAAGCGCTGGCGGAATTCAAGGCTGGGCAGATCCGGGTACTTGTCGCCACTGACATCGCAGCACGGGGGATCGACATCGAGCAGTTGCCGCATGTGGTCAACTATGAACTTCCCAATGTCCCGGAGGATTACGTCCACCGCATCGGGCGAACCGGACGTGCCGGGATGAGTGGAGAAGCGGTGTCATTGGTGTGCATCGACGAACACAAGTTACTCCGGGATATCGAGAAGTTTATCCAGAAGCCAATCCCCAAAGTCCAAATCGCAGGCTTCGAACCTGATCCATCCATCCCGGCTGAACCGATCAAAAATGGTGGCGGAGGTGGACGGCGTAATGGAGGTCGCGGGCGCAACCGTCGACGGTAACATCGGGGCAGCGACTTCAGTCGCTGAAATACATTACTGCAGGGAGCAGGGACTTCAGTCCCGTGATGCAAGGGTAAAATCCTGCCGGTTTAAAAAAGGTGTGGAGATTTTTCAAATGACGGGGGGTTCCACTGCCATTCAACGGGACTGAAGTCCCTGCTCCTGATGGAAGGTATCAGGTGCGGTACTCGGCGTTGATCTTGACGTAGTCGTAGCTCAGGTCACATCCGTAGGCGGTATAGCCCCCCTCACCCATCCCAAGATCGCACGTGACCGTAAAGGTATCCTGCTGCATGACCCGATAGGCGACTGCTTCTCTCTCACGGTCGAGTTCTCGCTGCTCGGGAGCATAAATCAATACATCATCATAATGGATGCGTAATGTCTCTTCATCGCAGGCAATCCCGGCCGATCCAATGGTCGAAGCAATGCGTCCCCAGTTGGGGTCTTCGCCAAAAAGGGCGGTTTTGACGAGGAGAGAGTTGCTCAGTGCTACGGCGGCTTTGCGGGCATCGTCGGTGTTGGCGGCTCCTTTGACTTCAAACGCGACTACTTTGGTCGACCCCTCTCCGTCACGGAGGATCATCATCGCCAGCTCAAACATCACATAGCGCAACCCCTTCCGAAACGCCTCTCGGTCGTAGACACCGCTGGCATGGTTGCTCAGCAGCAGAGCCGTGTCGTTGGTAGAGGTGTCTCCATCGACCGAGATACGGTTGAATGACGCATCAGCACCGTCTCGAAGGAGCATCTCCATCTCATCCCGGGGGACATCAGCATCGGTGACGATAAACGCCAGCATCGTGGCCATGGCCGGGTCGATCATCCCCGCCCCTTTGGCGATGGCAGCGATGCGAAAAGATCGGCCGTCGCCAA
>WFSU01000063.1 GCA_015485845.1 Nitratifractor sp.
AGCGGTATTCGAAAAAGAACCCCTCGCGCTGGTCTGGATGTACGTGAACATGGCACGCGACTGGCCGGATTTGGAATATACGACCGCCCACTGGCTCGAGCAAAAGGCGTTTTTCTGGGAGAAGGCGCAGAAAGAGAGGAAAGAGGCGGAGGAATTATTCCTTTAAAAACACGCTGAAATCACTCATCGTCTCTTTGTCAGAAAAATCTCCCTGAAATGTGTCAGCAGTACAAGGCTGCCCACTATCCCTGCCAGCATATAAAGATAGTCAAAACCTGCACCGTGGATGGCGAAATACTCGCCTGTGAAAATGGCATTGATACTGATGAGAACAAACAGGATTTTATTGACACGAGGCACGGCGCCAATGAAAAGCCCGATGAGACTGATCGTCGTGGGGCACTCTGCTCCGAAGAAAACCATCCGGGGATAGGTAAACCCCAACAGCATCTCCACAACCGGATAGAGGAAAATCCCCGTCACGATCAGAGACCATGAGAGGATTTTCAACCCCGTTTGTTCCGGCATCCGGACCTCCGTCCAGTGGAAGAAGATATCCAGCACCAGCAGCAGCGACACCGTCCAGAGCCCAATCGCACCGCCGAGTGCCGCAGGGAGCCCCATGACATCCCGACCCATCAGAATCGTCCACCCGGCAAACACATAGATCGCCGCATAGATTGCCAGCAGAATGCGGGTGTGTGTCTGCGAAGGATTCCGATAACACCGAAACAACGCCCACAATACCGCCAGCGCAAAAATCGCAGGGAGCAGCAGCGACCAAATCCCCATCCAGACGTTCAAATCCGCAATACCGTCTACTATCTGTTGAACCATGGCATGCTCCTTTCTAATGCGTATCATTGCCGAATCATCCATTATACTTCAAAATGGGTCTCTTTGTAAAGAGGGGTGCGCTTTAGATATTTACGCTAAAATAAATTTATTCCTGATGTATGGAGTATATAAACATGGATAAGCTCATCCGAAACTCAACAGCTGAATTTTTGATCTTTACTTCCCAAAGCGGCGAAGACAGCATAAAAGTAAAAGTGTTTGAAGAATCGGTTTGGCTTACTCAAAATATGATCGCAGAGCTTTTTGATACCACCAAACAAAATATAAGTTTGCATCTGAAAAATATTTTTGTAAATGAAGAGTTAGAAGAAGCGGTAGTTGTAAAGAATTTCTTGACAACTGCCAATGACAGTAAAAACTACAAAACAAAATACTACAATCTCGATGCCATCATTTCGGTAGGGTACCGGGTAAACTCCAAAAAAGCAACACAGTTCAGGAAGTGGGCAACGGCTGTTTTGAAAGAGTTTGCCATCAAAGGATTTGTACTCGATAAAAAAAGATTGGAAAACGGTTCATATCTGGGGCAGGATTATTTCGAAAAACTTCTCGAAGAGATTCGTGAGATTCGCCTCAGTGAGCGGATATTTTATCAAAAACTTACCGACATTTATGCCACAAGTATTGATTATGACAAACATGACGCGACTACCAAAACTTTTTTTGCAAAGGTACAGAACAAGCTCCATTTTGCCATACACGGGCATACCGCAGCTGAACTCATCTACCGGCGCGCCGATGCCCATAAAGATAAAATGGGGCTGACCACCTGGGACAATGCCCCGGAGGGGAAGATACTCAAAACCGATGTCACCATCGCCAAAAACTATCTCACCAAAGAGGAGCTTGATGGGCTGGGCAGAATCGTCAATGCTTTTTTGGATCTTGCCGAAAGCAGAGCCAGGAGAAATATCCCCATGACGATGGAGGATTGGGCAAAACGGCTGGATACGTTTCTGGAGTTTGATGACAGAGATATCCTGAAAGATGCAGGCAAAATCACTAAAAAAATCGCAGACGAAAAAGCATTGAGCGAATTTGAGAAATACAGAGTCGTGCAGGATCGACTCTTTATGAGTGATTTTGACAAGCTCCTTTTGGATATCGAAGAGAACCATGGATAATAAAAGAGAGACACTACCCCACTTTAGATAAAATACGCAAAATATTTCCGACAGAAAGACTACAAACTATGAAAAACCAATACATGACTTATCGGGAGAGCCTTGACTTCCTCTCCGCCATGGAGAAGCAACACCCCGACCTCATCGAAATCGTCACAATCGGGACGACGTATGAGGGGCGGGAGATTGTCCTCGCCAAAATCTCGAGAGATGTTGCCCGAGCCGACGAGAAGCCGGCATTGCTCTACACCGGAAGCATCCATGCGAGGGAGTGGATCGGACAGGAGCTGGCGCTCAAGTTTATCGAACATGTCGCCCGCAATCAGCATGTCGATCCGACTCTTGACGCGGCGCTTGAGGCTTCGACCCTCTACATGGTGCCGTGTCTCAACCCTGACGGGTTTGAATACTCCCGTGAGCACTTCTCCTTCTGGCGCAAAAACCGGCGGAAGAACCACGACGGCTCCATTGGAGTCGATCTCAATCGGAACTTTTCTATCGGGTTCAAGAAGGCCAAAGACACTTCCTCCAACGTCTACGGAGGGGAAGAACCCTTCTCGGAAGCCGAGACGCGGGCGATCCGGGATTTTGTCGATGTCCATCCCAATATCACCATTGCCCTCGATTACCATTCGCAGGGGAATGTCTTTTTCCCGGCGCATCGTTTCATGCATGAAGCGGAGATTGACGGGACGGACATGAACGTCATCGCCGCGAATATGAATGATGAGTTTGCCAAAGTCACCGGCCGTAAATATGGCATCCACCGGGGCAAGCCCCCCGCCGGGCTCATCAGCGGCAGCGGGCGGGAGTATTACTATTCACGGGGCATCAAAGCGCTCGTCGTCGAAGTGGGCACCAAAAACATCCCCGACTACATGAAAAGCATGAGCAGCAGCATCCATGAGAATATCCCTGCCCTCATCCGTACCTTCTCCGAAGTGGTCAACTACGCCCCTACCGCACCGAAACGAGCCGAAAACTTCACCGTCGCCGGTACCGATGCCCGCTCCGTGCACTTAACATGGGATTATGAAGCGCGGGAGGATATCTACTTCGAAATCTACCGCAGCACCCACGATAAAGACGCGTGCAACGAGCGAACACGGATCGGGATCGCGGGGGAGCACCGCTTCGTCGATACCGACCTCTCGAGTGCGACCAACTACCACTACACTCTCCGCGCCGTCAACAAAACCACCGGGCTCAAATCCCCTTTCGCCCCTGTCGTCAAAGTACGTACCGGGCTGGAAGAGGATGAGTTTTTCCGTTTCCTCCATGCCACCAAGAGCGGCACCGGGTACGTCGCCCAGTATACGCAGGAGCAGAACCGTTCACACTTCGGGCTCAACTCCCTCTTCGTCGGCATCAACCAGTCCAAAGGGATCAGCGATGCGGTGGTGAGCTTCGATCTGAGTACGCTCCCTGAGGATGCGATCATCAAATCCGCCCGGTTTTACCTCTACCCCATGAACCGGGTCGGCGCCAAGATCGAGAAATACGGCGAGTGGAACCTCTCCCTCCTCGAGGCGGACAGTTTCACCGAAATCACCGACTTTGAGGCGATCGAAAATGCCCGCCCCAAAGTGACCGTCGGCCGGGCGATTCAGTCGAGTCAGCTGACACAGGGGATATGGAATGACTGGGAATTTTCGAGTCATGAATGTGCGATGCTTCAGGAGGAGATTGCGCACGGGACGGCGGTCTTCCGGGTCGATGGCCCCAAAAGTCTGCCCGAGGGGGAAGACAGTCAGATGATGCAGTTTGATATCGGATACGGGCAGTACGGCGGCGGGATCCACTATCGCCCGATGCTCGACGTCACCTACACTGTGCCCCGTGATCGGATCGATCTACCCCCGTGCACCCTCGCGATGGTGAGTACCGCCGGCACCGAGGAGGGGTTGCGCAGTGGATTTGATGCCCAGGGGGATCGCGTCTACGGCTACCTCGAATTTGACACGGCGCAGCTGCCCGATCCCAGCCGGACCGTGATCACCGAATGTGCCCTCAAGATCCGCAATACCAACCAGTTCAAAAAAGCCTCTGATGTCCGCTTCTACGTCGAACTGGTGGAGGTGGATGAGGTGGGGAGCTACGAAGACATCCGCCACCGGGAAAAGATCGAATACCTCGGGTACGAAGTAGCCGAAAAAGAACTGAGTACCAAGCGGTATCAATACTTCAAATTTGATACTCTCTCCAAAAACATCCTTGATGCCCTCCACCAGAACGGCGCGAAACTCAAACTGGTCATCAAGCCCACCAGTGCCCTCGGTGCCCGAAACCGCGTCACGGAGTGGAACAACGACGTCGAGCTGGTCGTCCGCTACATCCCCCGACGTCGTCAGTCCGTCGCCCCGGTCGAGCGCCTCACCCTCTCCAAAGAGAACAAAATGATCAAACTCACCTGGAGCGGAGTCGAGGATGAAGCATTGAAAGGCTACTACGTGGTGCGCAACAGCTTCCACCCTCCACGTCACTTCATGGACGGGGTTAAGATCTACGGCGGGCGGGATACGTGGACGTACGACAATTTCGCCTCGTTTTCCAAGTCGAAGTATTACGCCGTCTTCACCTACGATGATGTGCCGAACTTCTCCGAGCCGACGCTGGCGCATTACGATCCTCTGGAGACGTATTGATGGAGAGTATCTGCTCATGAAGAGTGTCGCCATTCTTTTCAGCGGGCAGGGAAGCAACTTCGCCTACCTTGCCGAACACTTGCCCGCGTATGGAATTCGCATTGCCGCAGCACTGACCAACAATCCAGAGGCCGGAGGGATCGCTGTTGCCCGCACACACGATATCCCGCTGGAGGTCGTGGATCATCGAAATTTTATAGACCGGGAGGCATTTGATGCGGAAATGGTACGGCGCATGGAACAGTACGCTCCGGATCTGACGGTACTGGCAGGCTTCATGCGGATTGTCACCCCGGTCTTTACTGAGCAGATACGGGCGATCAATCTCCATCCCTCACTCCTCCCCAGACACAAGGGACTCCATGCCATCGAACGCAGTTATGCCGATTCTTACGACGAAGGGGGTGTGAGTATCCATTGGGTGAGTAGTGAACTTGACGGCGGGAAGATTATCCTGCAGAAACGTGTGGAGAAAGCCAACCTGAGTTTGGATGCCTATACAGCGATAATACGACGGATCGAAAAAGAGGCATTGCTTGAAGCGGTGGTTCGGGTGCTTCAGGGTAGTACTATTGTACAGGATATGTGATTATACAGTTTTCTCCCGGAAGTGAAGGCTTCAGCCTCACCAGAATCTACCATCTGCCTTGATCGCTGGGTGGGACTGAAGTCTCCATTTCCGGATTGCAAACACCAGTAACAAAAATTCAGGGAAGTATTGCAAAAGAGCCAATCGTTATAAAAACTCTTTTGCGGGGGAGGTTGTAAACAAAAAACAAGTTTCGAAGGTTAAGCCCAACCTTCTGATAGTGACAGTATAACAAGCGGGCGTTAATCGTGAGTCAATGGTTGGTGAATGGACGGTTAACCGTCCATTCACCGATCAAAGATCCGGGCGGGCAAGCTTTTTCATTTCGACGAAGCTTCCGCTTTTGATCCGTTTGGCTTTTTCAAACGCATCGAGGAGCTTGGGAATGCCTTGATTGAGGGGGAGGATAAGACTGTCCCGGATACGCTGAATGATCGGATAGCGTTCGGAGTTGCCCTCCTGAAGAAAAGCGCTGAAGGTAGGGGTCTGGATCAGCTCGGGAGCGATGGCGCTGAAGTGGACATAGGGAAACTCTTTGGCATAAAGTTCGATCAGGGTATTGAGCGCTGCTTTGGAGATAGCGTAAGCTCCCATGCCGGGATGATTAAACAGGATCGGACTGGCACTGAGGGCGACGATTTGCTCGGTCTGGGTATGGGAGAGGATGGCGTCAATGATGTGTTTGTGCGCCCAGACGTTGGCATTCATGACGTAGCGCAGCGTATCCAGGGTCGTATCGATCATGTTGCGCATATCCGGATAGACCGCAGCACTGAGTACTACCCGGTTGAATTGTTGCCCGACCACAAACGTACGCAGGGTGTCGCGCATCATATCTGCGTCGTATAGATCGATCGACATAAAATGAAATCGTGGGTGGGAAGTCAGTGCTTTGGCTTCATGTTGCCCTACGGCATAAACGGTATCTCCACGACGCAAATGTTCTTCAGCCAGACCCCGGCCGATGCCGCTACTGACTCCGGCGATAAAGACGGTTTTCATCCATTTCCTTTTTTCTACACGTTGTTGGTACGGTAATAAGTATGTTATACTACTGCCTCAACTTTTCATGTTTGACATGCTTTGATGTCCGCATGATACTATAAATGGAGACCCAATGTCAAAAAACACTGTTTTGAAAGAACCCAAAACCCTCGATCAGCGGAT
>WFSU01000064.1 GCA_015485845.1 Nitratifractor sp.
TTCTCACACTGAGCCAGACGTCGATAGAGTTCCAGACGGAGGCGATCTTCGGTGATGAGCGCTTCGCTGAGGTACGCGGTGACGGAGAGTTTCATCTCCACTTGATGGGCGACCTCTTTGGATTGACCGCTGAGTTCGCGGATGGCGTCTTCGAGCATGCGGAGATAAAGCCCATAGCCGATCTGCTTGATGTGGCCGCTCTGGGCTTCACCGATGATGTTGCCCCCACCCCGGATCTGCAAATCATGATAGGCCAGTGTCGCCCCACTGCCCAGCTCGCTGTGGGATTCGAGTGCCAGCAGGCGGCGGGTGGCATTTTCGGTAAGTGTTTCAGTATCTTCGACGAGAAAATAGCAAAACCCCTCCCGGCCACCCCGCCCTACCCGGCCGCGAAGCTGATGGAGGTCGGCCATCCCGAAGCGGTCGGCGCCATCGACGATCATCGTATTGGCATGGGGCATGTGGATGCCCGATTCGACAATCGACGTAGAGAGGAGCACGTCGTATTCCCCGTTTTCAAATTTCAGCATCTCCTCTTCGGTCTCTTTGGCGGAGATTTTGGAGTGGAGGACAGCAATACGGAGCTTGGGGAGGATCTCCAGCAAGGCATCCCGCTTGGCTTCGATCCCGGCGATGGAGTTGTGGACGTAAAAGATTTGCCCGCCTCGGCGGGTCTCACGGGTGATGGCTTCTTTGATCACTTTGGGATCGTACGATTTGACGAAGGTTCGCACTCCGACCCGCTCGAGTGGAGGTGTGAGGATCTCTGAGAAACTTTTCAGTTGCGAGAGGGCGAGATTGAGACTGCGGGGGATAGGGGTGGCCGACATACTCAGGACGTGAACATCGATTGCCATCTCTTTCAGGGCTTCTTTTTGTTTGACGCCAAATTTGTGTTCTTCGTCGATCACCACGAGGGCGAGGTTTTTGAACCGGGCTCCCAGCAGCGCATGGGTACCGACGACGACATCAATCGTCCCCTCTTCCAGGCCGGCAAGCAAAGCACGTTTTTCCTTGGGGGTGGTGAAGCGATCCAGCTTGCCCACCGTAATACCAAAGTCATAAAAGCGCTCCTTGAGGCTCTTGAAATGCTGGGAACTCAGCAGGGTCGTCGGAGCGATCATCATCGCCTGATAACCGTTTTTGACCGCGACAAAGATCCCGTTCATGGCCACCTCGGTCTTGCCAAAGCCCACATCGGCACTCAGCAGCCGATCCATCATCCGTCCGCTGGCCATCTCCTCCAGCATCTCCTCAATCGCCCGCTTCTGATCCTCAGTATGGACAAATCCCGCCACCGCAAAAAACTTCTGATACTCAACCGAAATTCCTAATTCCTCACTCCTCATTCCTAATTCTAACTTGATGCCTTTTTTGAGGTGGCGCTGCGCCGAAAGGTTGATAATCTGCGAAGCGATCGCGAAAAGCTTCTCCCGCACTTTTTCTTTGAGACGCTTGAAGCTGGCTTTGCCCATCCGATCAAGCACCGGCACCGCACCACCCTCGGCGATGTAGCGCTCGACCGTCTCGAGCGAACTCACCGGGATCAGCAGTGTATCGTCCCCCTGATAGGTAATGACGACAAATTCGCTGGTCGCCCCCAACACTTCCCGTTTCTCAATCCCGCGAAAGATCCCCACCCCGTGGTTTTCGTGCACGACATAATCCCCGGGGCTGAGCTCATCGAGGATCATAGAGGCTTTTTTGGCCTTTTTACGCTTGAGCGGTTTGTTGAGAGAAAGGATGAGGCGATCCGACCCCATGAGCTGCACGATCCCCTCTTGGTACACAAATGACAAGCGATCCATCTCCACCAAGCTGCTGCCTCGGATGATGCTTTCATTGCGGGCAATGATGGTCACGGCTTTGTCCGGATGAGCCTCTATCAATTTATTCAGATCGGCTACCTCTAGATCACGCCACACTTTGGCAGCCGGAACCGTGGGGAGGAGAAACGATTTGCGTGGTACAAGCGGCTCGTTGAGTGTGTAGATCTCTTCGAGTTCTGCATCCAAATTTTCGGCAAATATAGCTGGAAAATGATCCAACGCACTCATCCCAAGATCTTCCAGATGCCACAGACCCAGTGCGTCAATGTCTTTGACAAAACTCTCATAAGGGCTCATCTCGCAGCGAGTTTTGAGGGCGGCGTATTCAGCCTCATCGAGTGCCAAAAAAGCAGGGGTATAACTCATCGCCTCAACTTCATCCCCTTGGCGTTTCTGCGTCGAGAAATCAAACCGATGGATCGACTCCACCTCATCATCAAATAACGAAAGGCGATAGGGAGCCTCCGCATCGATCGGATACAGATCGATGATGTCCCCACGGAACGACACTTCTCCCGGCTGCACCGTGATATCAGAAAAATGATACCCCCAATGGTAGAGGCGGTCTTTGAGTATCGCCAAATCGACCGTGTCGCCAAACTCGATCCGTTTGCGATCAAAATATTCCGGCTTGGGAAACGGAACCAGCACGGTACGAAGCGGCGCGATCAAGAGCTTGGGCGTATCAGTTTCATAATAACGCTGAAGGGTTGTCAACAACTGCCGCACCTCCACATCGTAGGTACGCAGATCCTCTCCCGTCGTCACACGCAGATCGGGCAGCACAAACGGCTCCATGCCGTGCAGTCGCACCACTGCTGCTGTTTGCTCGGCGGCCGCATCGTCCCGACAGAGGATTAGCGCTTTATCGGTGCCGTTTTCAAGATATTCGTAGAGGGGGGCTTGACGCATCATCGGTCACACCTTTTATGTGTTTGTTTTTTATTCTCAATTGGTGTTGTAAGGGCACAACAACACCTACAATTTCTTTCTTTGCGCAACACGTAACACTTAGCACTTAACACGAAAAGCAACGCATACCAAAACTCCTAATTCCTCACTCATAATTTGCGAAGAAATTCCTCCACCACATAAAACGACCCAAACACCAAATAATGCTCATCATCATGGATCGTCCCGTCAAAATACCGATAGGGAAGCCTTGTTGCTTTGACAGCAGCCTCAATCGCTTCACGCGTCGCAGCTCGCTGGGAATCAATCGGGATAATCTCGATCCGCTTGAGTTTGGGTTTGAGGATTTGGAGTACCGTTTCGTAATCTTTGTCATCAAGCGAGTTATAGATCAGCACCGTATCAGGCTCCATGACCTCCACAAGAGCGCGAGCCGCCAAAGGATTGTGCCCCACATCGATCCGTAGATTTGGCAGCAGAGGATAAAAGCGTCCAAAAAGCTCCAACGACTCCAGTGATTTGGGATCGTAGGGGATATGGAGCAGATCGAGGGCTTGCATAGCGACGTGGGCGTTTTCGATTAGGAAAGACGGCCAGGCGTCAGGGAGGGTAGTGGGTAGTGGGTAGTGGGTAGAAGTTCGGGTGGTTATTTTTGCCGTAAGTCGGGGTACCCCTACCCCGACACCCCCATCTATGACACCATCAAATTTACTTTCTGCAAAATACAACGTTGTTCTGCGTTCTTCCGCGATCTCTCGTGCTACCTCGATCGTCTCCGGATACGGCTGGGGAGCAATGAGAGCTTGACCGCCCGGCTGCATGCTGCGCAGTTTGGTCGAAGCGATCTGAGCAATGTCCTCACCAAAAAATGCCTGATGATCGATCCCTATGGGGGTAAAAACACTGAGCTCCTTGGGGCAAACATTGGTCGCATCGTACTCACCGCCCAAGCCGGCCTCCAATACCATCAAGTCACACTTTTCAAACACCACAAACGCCAGTAGAGTTGTGTACTCGAAATAGCTCAACCCCTCGCTCATCACTTCGCCGAGGATGCCGTAGAGCCGCCCATGGGCACTTTCCAGCACTTCATCGGACGCATCAGAGCCGTTGAGCCAAATGCGTTCGTTGAATTTGAGAATATGAGGTGACGTATAATGACCCACCTTCATTTCTAATTTCTCATTTCTCATTTCTAATTTACCATGTAGTGCCAAGTGTGCGATCACCCGTCCGATTGAGCCTTTGCCGTTTGTTCCGACAACATGAATGGTTTTTGGGTGGCGGATGTGGGGCTTGAGCCGATCGTAAGCATGGTGGATGCGCTCATGATTGATCTCTTTGTAGTAGAGGGGCTTGGAGGCTAGGAGTTCTGAGAGTTTAGGTACATGCATGTGATACAACCGGCATCAAATAGGGGCTGGGGCTTCAGCCCCACTCATGCAACCGAAGTCGCATCCCCTTATAAACAAAAGCGTTGCAAAGCAACGCATACCAACATTCTTCATTCCTAATCCCTAATTCCTCATTCAACTCGGTTTCGCAACCAAATTGACCAATTTCCCCGGCACCACGATCTCTTTGATGATCGTCATCCCCTCAAGCCATTTGGCTCCGGCTTCTTTGGCTGCAGCAAGGATCGCCTCTTTGTCGGCATCAGTCGGGAGGGCGATCTCGGTACGGCGCTTGCCGTTGATCGTGACGGCCAGAGTGACGCTCTCCTGCACAAACACCTCTTCGCGTACCGGGATCGAGCCGGAGAGATTGGCTCGATCAAAGAGCCGTTCGCTCAGTTCGCTAGCAATGTGCGGCACGATGGGTTCGAGCAGATGGAGGATGATGTACATCCCTTCACTCCATACAGCTGAGTTGCTTTGCTTATCCAGTGCATTGATCGCCTCCATGCACGCAGCAATCAATGTATTGAACGCGAAACTCTTCTCATAGACATCTTTGGAACGCTTAAGCGCCTCATAGACTTTGGCGCGGGCATATTTGCCTGCTTCATCCAGCGTGGCATGGTCGATGGACGGCAAGGTGCGCTCGGTTATTTTCTCTGCCCGGTCGTAGAGTTTCTTGAGGAAGCGGAACGCCCCCTCAACTCCGCTCTCGTTCCACTCCAGCTCTTTTTGCGGCGGTGCGGCAAAGAGGGTGAAGAGCCGCGCGGTATCGGCACCGTATTTTTGTACCAGCGCATCAGGATCAACGGTATTGCCTTTGGATTTGGACATTTTGGCCCCATCCATCAGCACCATCCCCTGCGTCAACAACCGCTCAAACGGTTCATCGGTATCGTGATATCCCAGATCGCGCAACACTTTGGTGAAGAAACGGGCATAGAGGAGGTGGAGAATCGCATGTTCGATCCCACCGATGTACTGATCGACATTCATCCAGTAGGCGGCATCCTCCCGGTCGATCCCCTCCTGCTCCCACTTGGCCGGGTTGAGGGTGTAACGGAGTTGATACCAACTGCTCTGGACGAAGGTGTCCATCGTATCGGTTTCCCGGGTCGCCTCACCGCCACAGCTTGGGCAAGTACAGTGCTTCCACGTCGGGTGGCTCTCGAGAGGGTTCCCCTCGCCTGTGATTTCCACATCTTCCGGGAGGGCGACGGGAAGATTCTCGATCTTCTCAGGCACCATTCCACACTTGGGACAATGGACAAACGGCAGCGGAGCCCCCCAGTAGCGCTGGCGGCTCACGCCCCAGTTGCGGAGTTTGTAATTGGTTGTCCCACGGCCAAGCCCTTTGGCCTCCATATGAGCGATAATCGCCGTGCGTGCTTCGGCGCTTTTTTTCCCGGAAAATTCCCCCGAATCGACCAGCACACCATCGGTCGTAAAGGGCAGCTCCTCTCCCCCCTCGATCACCTGTGTGACAGGCAGATCATACTGCGTCGCAAATTCAAAATCCCGCTCATCATGCGCCGGAACCGCCATCACCGCCCCACCACCGTAACTGGCAAGGACGAAATTAGCCGTCCAGACCGGCACTTCCTCACCGGTGAGCGGATGAATAACGGTAATGCCCAGCGGATACCCCTCTTTGTCCGCCTGGGCACGGTCGCGTTCGCTCATGTTGGCCATGGCGGTGACCTTCTCTGCCGTCCCAGCCGGGAGCAGATCGTGCTCGATCAGGTACGTGACGATGGGGTGCTCTGGAGCCAGTGCACTGTAGGTCACCCCGTAGATCGTATCGGGACGGGTAGTAAACACTTCGTAGCGTTCAAACGCTCCATTTAACAATTCCTGGCTCTGCTTAGAGAGGACAAAATCAAACGCCAGCCCCCGCGACTTGCCGATCCAGTTGCGCTGCATCGTGAGCACCTGCGAAGGCCATTTCCCTTCGAGGGTATCGAGGGCGTCGAGGAGCTCATCGGCATAGCGGACGATATCGAGGTAATAGCCGGGCATCTCTTTTTGTTCGACTTCATTGTCGCAGCGCCAGCAGCACCCCTCTTCGACCTGCTCATTGGCCAGCACGGTGTGGCAGCTCTCACACCAGTTGACCGTGGTCGATTCGCGGTAGAGCAGACCCTTTTCGTACATTTCGATGATGAATTGCTGCTCCCAGCGAGTGTAGAGTTCGTCACTCGTAGCAAACTCGCGGGTGCGGGAGAATGAGAGCCCCAGTGCCGAGAGCTCCTGGCGCATGTAATCGATGTTTTCGTATGTCCACTTGCGCGGGTGGAGCTTGTGCTTGATCGCGGCATTTTCTGCGGGCATCCCGAAGCTGTCCCAGCCGATGGGATGGAGGACATTGTACCCCTGCTTGCGGTAATAACGCGCCAACGCATCGCCGATAGCATAGTTGCGCACATGCCCCATGTGGATCCGGCCGCTGGGGTACGGGAACATGCTCAAAATGTATTTTTTGGGCAGCGTATGGTCGCTTGAAGGCTCAAACGCCGCTTCGTCATCCCAGACATTCTGCCATTTAATCTCGATCTCGGAGGGGGTGTAGCTCATGGTGGTCTCTCGCTTGTGTAATAGAGTTAGTAAATTAAACGGGATTATATCGAAGTATTGGTTAGGGGAGTAGAACACCGCCTAATACAAAAACCCAAATAGCCAAAGCGGATTCTTGGATCCAAAGCCGACTTCGATATCATCTGCGGCGACACAGTCATCTTTTGTTCTGTGCAGGATACATTTTTTAGTATTTTGTTGTTTAGAGTATACTTTGTGCCTTGGTTTTACTTCTTATATTTGTGTTTTACCCCTATTGCCTATGCACAGTAGTATGTTCCAAAATGGAACCAACTGAATCTTCTTCGGTTCTCCAATAGCACCTTAACCATCCCGTAGGGGCAGATCCGCGTATCTGCCCGGATGGCGCACACCACTCTATCAGGGGCTGGGACTTCAGTCCCACACAATGCGACAGCATATCTCCGCATGATTTCCATTATTGTTATTTTCACGGTATAAGGGACATTTTGTCCTTTTAATGGATTTTCCTACAAATAGCGGACATTTTTGTCCTGTTATCTGCTATTTGAGAGAGAAAAGGACATTTTGCTTTAAGAATAATGGCATAAAAATTCAGAATACCTAAAAGATATGTCAAATTGTTATACTTTTTGCCCAAAAAAATCCATCCCCCAATCTCAAACTCTCATATATGGTATAAAAACTGATTTAAAAAACTGATTCTGCACTATGATGGTAAAAAATATCTACGCTGACTTTGTGGCTCCTTTTTTTGGGTTTGTATCTGCGCTTTTGGCTACTTTTTGGGCTAATTCTCTATTTTTAGACAAGGGGGTAGTGTTTCTCTTTACGAC
>WFSU01000065.1 GCA_015485845.1 Nitratifractor sp.
CAATATGCCTTCCACAGCTACGGTCATCTCCGACAAGCTCAACATCCGCAACGTTCAAGCCTTTGATATCTCTGCCGCTTGCAGCGGGTTTGTCTATGCGCTGTCTGTTGCCAGAGCCTTTGTCGAGTCGGGGATGAAAAAAAATGTGTTGATTATCGGCGCCGAGAAATTCAGCTCGATTGTCGATTGGACGGATCGGGGGACGTGCATCCTCTTCGGAGACGGAGCCGGTGCAGCGGTTATTTCAGCCACCGAGGACAAGAGCGAAGCGATCATCGATATCCATGCCAGTGCCGATGGGGCATATACCGATATGCTCATCACTCCCGCTCCCGGCACCGTTCACCCCATGAACCAGGCCAATCTCGATGCGGGATTGCAGTACGTCCAGATGAAAGGGAATGAGACTTTTAAACTGGCGGTCAAGACCCTCACCAAAGATGTCAAAGAGATTCTCGCAAAAAATAATATCAATGCAGCAGATATCCCCCACTTTATCCCCCATCAGGCCAACTACCGCATCATCAAAGCCGTCGGTGATGCGCTCGGGATGCGGGAGGATCAGACCGTATTGACGATCCACAAATACGGCAACACCTCCGCCGCCTCTATCCCTATGGCGATCAACGATCTTTATGAATCGGGTGGGCTCAAACATGGAGAAATGATGTTGCTCGATACCTTTGGCGGCGGATTGACCTGGGCAAGCGCGGTGTTGCCTTTTGCCGGAAAAAACGCGTAATATCGCAACACGATATATCTGGGAGTGAAGGCTTTAGCCTCACCAAGAAGAGGTTGCTGTGTTGTCTGAACATTGGGTGGGACTGAAGTCTCCACTTCCTGAGAGAGAATTGCTGAATAATTCTTTGGTGCGCAATTGCGCACGCTGCGCGACGATGGATAATTGCCTATGATTGCTACCTCTTTCGACCTCCTCATCCTACTCCATACTCTCGGCTACGACAACTCCACCCGTGATCCGTGGTGGTGGCCCCATTCGGGCACGTTTGAAACACTTGTCGGAGCGATCCTGACACAAAATACCACCTGGCAAAGTGTTGAGAAATCGCTGGAGGCTCTTCGCCAAGCCCGACTCCTGAGTCCGGAGGCATTCGTTCGAACACCGGTAGAGGTACTCGAACCACTCATCCGTCCCAGCGGCTACTACCGTAACAAATCCCGCAATCTTCAGGCATTGAGTCGTGCTCTGCTTGACGATTTCGGAGATTTTGAGACATTTGCTGTGCAGGTGAGCCGCGACTGGCTCATGGCACGGCGCGGTATCGGCAACGAAACCGCCGATGCGATTCTCAACTACGCCTGTTACCGGGAAACGATGGTGGTCGACAGCTACACAGCCCGTCTCCTTGAAGCACTTGGTCATCCCCAGCCTGATTATTTCCACGTGCAGGGCTGGATGCTCGAGGGTCTCCGGGACGGATGCCGGCGGGTCTTTCCCGACTTACCGTTGGCACAATGCTATGCGCAGTATCACGGGATGGTGGTGGAGTATGCCAAGGTCAACAAAAAAGGGAAACGTGTGGATGTCGAACCTTTGAAACAAGAGGGTTAGATTTTATCTGAAAACAACACTTTGCTTGCTCAGTTTTTAAACGTGATGTGATTGAGTATTTTCACGGCGAACAATGTCATTAATGTACCCACGATCATCCATAAACTAATCTTTTCATCCAGAAAAAGAACACTGAGTCCTATCGCAGCAAACGGTACTAAAAAGACAAAACTACTCACAGCCCCGGCTCCCAGTTTCTCAATGCCGATAAAATAGATTGTATTGGCAAAAGTCGTTGAGAGGAGCGAGATAATTCCTATATGCAGCCAGAAGGTAGCATCAAATGTCTGAATCTGTATCGCAGACGGATCGACAAAAAAGAGAAGATCAAGCACCACAGTCACCACATAAAGATAGAAGGTAAAGACCAGTGCAGAGAGCCTCTTATTGTAGGAACTGATCACCGTTAGCAGTGCCCACAGAAAAGCAGCCAATACAAAGTAGAGGTTGTGTATCACCAAGATCTCATCAAGTGTCTTATTCCAGACCCCAAGGATCGTCATAACCCCTACTCCACCCAATAGCAGGGCACCCAGCTCTCTACGTGTCACCTTTTTGGTTCCAAGTAGTGCCAGAAGGATAAAGGTAATGATCGGTATCATGGTTGTGACAAAGGCTCCTCCCAGCGAAGCAGTGCCTAGCTTGACCCCCAAGAAGAAAAATTTCATATAGGCAAAAAAGCTCAATGAGGCCAGGAGAACTATACCAAAGCATCGCAGGCCGATTCTAAAAGAATGTTTCATCCAGAGAATGATCGGTATCATGCTCATGGCAGTGATCCCAAAGCGAAAGAGTATCATCTCATACTCATCAATGTATCTGCCCAGTATCTTGACGCTGACCCAGGACATCCCCCATCCAATCATAGCTAAGAACATTAAGAAATAGAAGAAATTGTTGTTTTCAGTTTTCATGAGGGTATTGTAGCGGCTTACACATCATGTATATAGAACAATATTGCGCTTTTGTATGATCTTGTGCGGTGTATACCCATAGATGCGTTTGAAGTGTCGGGTAAAATGAGATTGGTCACTGAATCCACTGTTCAGACTTGCCAGTGCGATACTCTCTCCGGCAATAATCTGTTCTGCTGCCTTTTGTATGCGCACAGAAAGGATATACTGGTGTGGTGTGAGACCTGTGTGTTGCTTAAAAGTACGCAAAAAGTGGTACTTGCTTAGTCCGGCTTCACGAGCCAGGCATGTCAGTGTCATGGGAGTTTCTGCCTGTGTCTGGATCAAGTCAATGGTGCGAGTGAGTGAAGCATGATCCAGAGACTCCTCGGAGATGGTTTTGGTCTGCGCGTAGTGTCGGATTAGATAGGAGAGGGCCTCAATCATTGCACTCTCACATTCTATCGCCTCCTTGCTCTCATAGACAGATTTAAAAAATGTTAAGAGCAATCCATAGAGTTGTTGATCTTCAATGATGTGCTTTCCAAAGAGTGGCGTTTTGGCTTCATGGAAAATTTGTGTATAAATATCGCGCATCAGTGCTTCGCTGGGGTAGAAGTTGGTCAAACTCCAGTGCTGTGAACTCCCTCCATGTGCTTCCATGGGATTGACCACCCGGGTAGCACCACCATAAACGGTATGGGTACCCTTCTCATACTGAGAGAGAAAAAGTCCTTCATGGGTGATTCCCACAGAGTAATTCCTATGATGATGTTTACTAAAATTTTGATTGATGTCTTGAAAATTTTCAAAAATAGTATTGCGCAGGCTTTCCAGTTTCATGCCGTATTATAGCCTAAAGCAGAAAGAAAAAAATAGAATAAAATTGCTCCTCGGTAGGCACATAGTACGAGAGTCAACTTTTTATTTTATCGGAAGCGAGTGAGAAATCACATCCGATCCCACCGCACCGCCCAGCGGTACTTCGTATCCTCGCCTACCGGGACGAAATAGAGATCGCCCGAGTGGCGCCAGGGGTCGAGGAGGATGGCGTAGGAGAGCGGGGTGACGTGATGGGTAGGGAGAATGGCGAGGGCGTTGTGTTCGCTCCAGTAGTCGCCGATGTTGGCGCCGATAGGGTAGAGGGTCAGTGTCTTGAGGTGGAGGCGGGCGAGGTGGGTCTGGAGGTCGTCGGCCCATTGGTAGCAGAGTCCCCGCTTTTTGAGACCGACGTTGACGAGGAAGTTGTGAATCCATGGTGAAGTATCGACCCGATAGCGGGTGGCAAGGGTGCGGCTGTATGTCAGTGCAGCATGAGCGAGGCGGCGGGCTTCGGTCGGATCGACGGAGCGATTGAGAGTGGTGAGCATGTGGGTGAGGTGCTGCTCCTGTTTCGGGGTGACATCGGGAAGTTTTGGTGCACACCCCGCTATTGCCAGAGCCAGCAGGAAGAAAAAAGTAATACGCAATACCCGTCTCACCCCATCAACCCCTGCGTCGCAAACAGGGGGGGAAAAATCCATATGACATACCCAAGCGCTCCGGCTGTCGTGATCGCCGACCAGAGGAGGACACCGTGTGGATGTTGCGCCAGATAGCCTCCGATGAAGCCGACGATCAGACCGCCGATGTGGGCGCTCATGTCGATACCGGGGATCGAGAAGCCCAGGACGAGGTTGAGTACCAATACACCGCCAAATTCCCGGAGGAAACGGCCGAACCGATCCCCGAGCCGGTGGCGATGCGCCAGGACATACCCGGCGATCGCACCGAAGATCCCGAAGATCGCTCCGCTGGCTCCCACGGAGAGTCCCTCGGGGTGCATCGCTGTCGAGACCGCTGCCCCGACGATCCCCGAGGCGAGGTAGAGCCCGAGGTACTCCCGCCATCCGAGCAGTTCTTCGGCGACTTTGCCGACGATGTAGAGCGAAAACATGTTGAGCCCGATGTGGGTGATCCCGGCGTGGAGAAACGTCCCGGTAATGATCCGCCACCACTCCCCGTGGACACCGATTCCCCAGCCGTACGTCGCCCCGAGATGGATCAGGGACTCCGAGCTGAACGGATCAGGCTGCAGAGCTGCGATACCGAAAAACAGAACATTCCACGCAATCAGAACCAGCGTGACGGGATAGCGGCGCAGCGCCTCGTGCATGGTTTTGTCGACCTTATGCCGTCTGGACAATTGCCGAGGGGAAAATCACCCCGTCGATCGAGAAGCGCGCCATCCGCTCGATCTCTTTTTCCTCTTCGATCAATACCAGCACCTTGGCATCGAAGAGATAACGTTCAGCGAGAGGCTGAACCTCGATCGCATCCTCCTGCTGGCAGACGATGTAGTCTGCCTCGAGGGCGTTGGCAATCAGGGCATTGCGCATTTCGTTGACGGTGACGGCAAACGGCATTGCGTGCTCCTGACAGTAATGCGCCAGATGGATCGCTTCAGTCAGGGGTTCAAGCAGGACAATCTCCCCCTCTGCAACCTTTGCAATGTCTTCCTGCGAAAAGACTTTTCTGAATGAGGGTGAGGGTACCCACGGGTGTCCAAATATCAACATGTTATCCTCCTAATCCGGTAAACATTCTTTGGAGCAGTAGTGTTTGCTCTTGAGGGTGATCGATTCTTTAATTGTGACGTATGTTCCACAGGTGGCGCATTCGACCAACGTATCTCCCGAAGGTTCCTCGCCGGTCTTCTTTTCTCCGTCGAGAATAGGTACTTTGCCGCCAAATGCGCGGTAAAGCACGACTGCAATCACACCAAAAAGGATCAATTTCAACCACATAACTCTACTTTATCCACAAAAAATTGCGTTTATTCCATTGCACTATAGCATAGTTTGGGCGTTTCGTCAATGCCGCCACCTCTTCTTCGACGCGACTCCCCTTGTAAAACAGGTACTGTGTCACCGGATCACTCACCTGCTGCGTCAAGGATAACAAAAGCTTCGTATCGGTGACCGCACGCGAAGTGATGAGCCCAAACGGAGCATGCTTGAGATGTTCGACCCGCTTGCGCTCTACCGTGATCTGCGCCAATCCCATCTCCATCGCTACGTATTTCAAAAACGCCGCCCGCTTTCCCAGAGGTTCGGAGAGTACGGTGGGAATGTCTGACCACACTGCCGAGAGCATCAACCCGGGAAACCCTGCCCCCGTTCCCACATCGAGCAGACTCGTCGGTTGATCGATGAAGGTCAGCGGATAGAGGGAATCGACGATATTTTCATAAATCGCTTCGCGGGTTTTTGCTCCGGTAAGATTGTGCGTCTGATTCCATTCGTTAAGAAGATCGGTGAAGGTCGTGAGGCGGGTCAACGCTGCGTCGGAGACAGTGATGTCGGCTTGTGTGAGCCTTGAGCCTAAGGAATTATTTGGCATTTGATTTTTACCCATGTTAGTGCGCAATGGTACATTTTTGTGGGACTGAAGTCCCAGCCCCTTTTTCATAAAAGTTTTTCACCGAAAACAAACCAAAATCCCTAATCCCTAATTCTTCATTCCTAATTCTCACAGCAGATGTCCCATCTGTTCTTTTTTTACCCGTAGATAATCGACGTTGTACGGGTTGGCTTCGATCAGCAGCGGTACCCGTTCGACGATCTCCACGCCGGCGAGGGATTCGATCTTCTTCGGGTTATTGGTCAAAAGGCGCAGGTGGGTGATCCCGAAATGGGCGAGGATAAACTCAACCACTTCATACGTCCGTTCGTCAGCAGCAAACCCCAGCTGGTGGTTGGCGGCAACGGTATCGAATCCCTGATCCTGGAGCGCGTAGGCGTTGACTTTGTTGAGCAGGCCGATATTGCGCCCCTCCTGGCGATGGTAGATCACCATCCCCCCTTCGGCGTCAATCATTTTCAGTGCAGCGTCGAGCTGCTCACCGCAGTCGCATTTGAGTGAGCCGAGTGCGTCACCGGTGAGGCATTCGGAGTGGACACGTACCAGTGGTGTCTCCGGGAGGGGATCGGTGAAGATGGCGAGGTGCTCACGCTCCCCCTCTTTGAAGGCTTGGATTTTGAAGGTTCCGTGACGGGTCGGTAAAGCAGCGATGTTGGACAGGGTGATGTTTTTCATGGAGGAATTATATCGAAAGTAGATAATTTAATAATGCTTAAGTATTTTTTGGAGTAGAATAGCGGCAAGATTATTCCAAAGGAACCGCCCATGTTTACCCGTTTTCGACGACGGCGCATCGATCCGGTGTTGCGTAACCTCCTCGAAGAGACCCGCCTGAGTACCGACGACTTCATCTACCCGCTCTTTGTCCGCAGCGGCAGCGGGATTCGAGATGAAGTAGCGTCCATGCCCGGTGTGTATCAGATGAGTATCGACGAAGCCGTCAAAGAGTGCAATGCGCTCAAATCACTCGGGCTTTATGCCATTATACTTTTTGGAATCCCCGATACCAAAGACTCTGTCGGAAGTGAAGCGATGTGTGAGCACGGTATCATCGCCGAAGCGGTGCGTGCAATCAAGGCGGAGCACCCCGATATGTTTGTCATTACTGATCTCTGCTTCTGCGAATACACCGATCATGGTCATTGTGGCGTCCTCGACCCGGTGCTTGAGACGGTTGACAACGACATCACCCTCGACAACCTTGCCAAACAAGCCATCGTCCACGCCAAATCGGGTGTCGATATGATCGCTCCCAGTGGGATGATGGATGGGATGATCCAGGCGATTCGCCGGGGGCTTGATGGCGCCGGATACGTCAACATGCCTATCATGAGCTACTCGACCAAGTTTGCTTCGGCCTATTACGGTCCGTTTCGTGATGTGGCTGAGTCGGCACCGAGTTTTGGGGATCGCCGCAGTTATCAGATGAACCCCGCTAACCGTCGGGAAGCGATCGCGGAGAGTGTCACCGATGAGCAGGAGGGTGCCGACATCCTCATGGTCAAGCCTGCCCTGGCCTACATGGACATCATCCGCGACGTTCGGGAGCACACGACACTCCCACTGGCAGTTTATAATGTTTCGGGTGAATACTCCATGCTCAAGATGGCTGCCCGAGCCGGAGTGATCGACTACGAACGGGTGATGATGGAGACGCTGTTGGGCTTCAAACGTGCCGGAGCCGACATCATCATCACGTACCATGCCAAAGAAGCAGCCGAACTGCTTCCGTAAAAGTTCGACGTTTATCCCGTTACAAGGAGTCCCCGGAAACGCGCTACAATGCGGTGATGGTTGAATGCATGCAGATGCCTCCGTCACATGGATTTTCACTTTTGCGTTGCTCTGTGCAACATTTTTCAGGGCACCTCTAATAATAGGTCGTACCCACAACATCTCCAGCTTTTGTCCAGGCAAGGCATCGCTTCGCAGGCATAGCCAAAGCTACGTCAAGAAGTGATAACGCAGCATGGGCGAAAGCTGGTGATGCCCGAAGGGTGGGCTTTGCAGACGCAATCTTTCACTCGATGCTCCCTTCACCGTAGCTACGGCTACGCTTTGAGAGCCTCAAGTAAAATCTCACATCTGCAAAGCCCATTGTGGGTATGACCTATTATTAGAGGTGCCCTTTATTATTTTCAGGAGTTATACTATGCCTGCACGAGAATACATCCAAGCTGTTCTCCACGAAATCCAAGTCTCTTCCCCCGGCCAGGTGGAATTTTATCAAGCGTCCGAAGAAGTGCTTCATTCCCTGCTTCCGCTCCTTGAGGAGGAATCCAAATACATGGATTATAACATTCTTCGCCGGATTGTCGTCCCGGAGCGGACGATTATTTTCCGGGTGGTCTGGGTGGACGATGCCGGAAGACCTCAGACCAATCTGGGTTATCGGGTGCAGTTCAGCTCGTCGCTTGGGCCCTACAAGGGGGGGTTGCGCTTCCACCCCAATGTCAATCTCGGGATTATCAAATTTCTCGGTTTTGAGCAGATATTCAAGAACGCTTTGACCGGCCTGAGCATCGGTGGGGGCAAAGGGGGAAGTAACTTCGACCCCAAAGGGAAAAGCGACAACGAAGTGATGCGCTTCTGTCAAGCGTTCATGAGCGAACTCTATCGTCACATTGGTCAGACACACGATGTTCCGGCCGGAGACATCGGTGTAGGTGCCCGTGAGATTGGGTATCTCTTTGGGCAGTACAAGAAACTCACCGGACGTTTTGAAGGGATCCTGACCGGGAAGAATCTTCGCTGGGGTGGCTCCAACACCCGTACCGAAGCGACCGGATATGGCTCGGTCTATTTTGCCGAAAATGTCCTCAACGCCAACGATATGGAGCTCAAGGGGAAAACCTGTAC
>WFSU01000066.1 GCA_015485845.1 Nitratifractor sp.
ACCTACATCGGTTTCCTGGTGGCGATGGGGGTCGGACACCACATTTTCACCTACAACACCATCCCCTGGGTCTCTGAAGATATCATGCGTCACGATATCAAAGCCGATGCCGAGTATAAATTTGAGGTTGCCAAGCATAAGTGGATCGGTCTGCCCAAGAAGATCACCGTGCAGTGCGGGCAAAAGATCCGATTTGACGTCCGGAGCCGCGATTTGGTCTATGGGTTTGGCCTGTTCCGTCAGGATGGCTCGCTCGTGACCCAGATGCAGGTCAACCCCGGTACCGATGTCAACGGCATCCTTGCGAGCAACGATTTGCTCTGGACGTTTAACCACAACGGAGTCTTTGATCTGACATCGACGGAGTACTCAGGCCCCGAGCAATATTCCGAAGACGGCAAAAAAGATTTGATGCGTGTGAAAAATTTCGTCGAAGTGGTCGGCTGCAAAGAAGGAGGTGCTAAATGAGTTTTATGAACAACCTGATCAACGGAACCGATTTTGATGCGGACAGCTTGAATGCCCTGCAAAAAGTGACCCTTCGAGCTGTGGTGATGAGTTTCCTCTTTTTTGGTCTGGTGGCCATAGAGGGGATGATCATGCGTCTGGTCAATACCGGCCCGGCCAACCCGCTTCCGGATATGTTCAACCATCCGGCACACTACTTCTCGATCATGACGGCTCACCCGATCGTCGGGATTTTTGGCTCGACGTATCAGTTGGTCTTTGCAGCTTTCATGTTCCTCGTGCCCTTCTTGACCAAAAAGCCCCTTTACAGCATCAAGCTGGCCAATGCTGTCTGGCTCTTGATCACCATCGGGACGGCACTGGCATGGTTGGCGGCGTTTGTCTGGGCGTATGGACCGCTCTATACCCTCTACTGGCCGTTGCCGGCGGATACGGAGCAGTTCAAGGTTGTCGGTGGGATTGTCTTTATTGTGGGCGTGGCACTCATCATGATCGGAACACTCGGGTTTATCTACAACATTTACGCGACGATCTTCCAGCGCGTGGGTGTTCACAAGAACAAGACCACCAAAGAGCTCCTGATCTCCGGATTCGGGATCGACGGGATGCTTAACCTCTGGCACAAGCTTACCGGCAAGCCTCCCTACTCCAAAGAGCCTGCACTCGCACTCCCGGTGGTTGCGATCTTCCGGGGAACGGTTGATACCTTCCTTGATGCCCTGGTGATCCTCGGTGCCGGGATACTGGTGCTGGTCTATCTGATTTTTGATGCTTCCGGCCACCCGCTCAACGTCGCGGCGATCGATGCGCTGCTCTACAAAAACTTCTTCTGGTGGGGACTTGACCTCGTCGCAGACGGGCTCGTACTTATTTATGTAGCCGGTTCGTGGTACCTGCTGGCGACCCTCATCACCGGACAGAAGCTTTTCATGGAAAACGTCGCCCGTGCGGCATTGATGCTCGAGCTCCTCGTCTCATGGATGGTGTGGTCTCACCACCTGCTGGCCGATCAGGGGCAGCCGGAGATGATGAAACTGATTTCGGGGGAGATGGTTACGGCGTTTGAACTGTTAACACAAGGACTGGCACTCTTCATTACGCTGGTCACCCTCTGGAAAGCCCGCCCGCTCAAAATGACACCGGCGCTGGCGTACCTCCTCGGTGGCTTGATCGGATTTGGTCTGGCTGTTCCGGCGGCGATCATCCAGGCGGACATGGGGATGAACCGGATCCTTCACAACACCCAGTGGATCATCATGGCGCACGTCCATATCGCCTTGATCGTCGGTCTCTACATGACCCTTTACAGTGCGCTGTATGTCTTGTGGCCGATTGTGACCAACAACACGACACTCTACAGCAAGAAACTTACCTGGATCCACTACTGGCTCTACCTCATCGGCGGAGTCGGCATGGGTGCATTCGGAGGGATGGCCGGTCTGGACGGGATGCTCCGTCGGCACCTCTACATCAACGGTGAGTTCAATACCTGGATGATCCTCGCCGCGATCGCCGGAAGCATGATTCTGATCGCCTGGGTGATCTTCCTGCTCAACATTGTCCTCTCGGTCGGGATCAAAGGTCTCATCGGTATATTCATG
The DNA here is from genome assembly GCA_015485845.1 of Nitratifractor sp. GTDB lineage: Bacteria > Campylobacterota > Campylobacteria > Campylobacterales > Sulfurovaceae > S017-3. The sequence goes on from WFSU01000066.1 coordinate 2,070, forward strand.
CCGGCTAAAGACCCCACGGCTTCTTACGGTATCGAGCCGGAGGCAGTGGCCGAAGAGCACAAAGCGTGAAAATTAGAAATTAGAAAGTAGAAGTTAGAAATGGAGGGGATTCGGCTTTGGCCGTATAGGTGGGACTGAAGTCCCAGCTCCTTGTTTTGATACTTGTGATTTTTTCCTCGTTCCCACCGTCTCGGTGGGAATGCCTATGCACACATTGCATCTTGGTATGCATTCCCACGTAGGAGCGTTGGAACGAGTGGAAATCGCAAGGTAATCAAGCGTAACACGTAACACTTAGCACTTAACACAAAAAACTCCCCCACAAGGACACGATCCATGACCCACCTCCCCCGCGTAGCCATGGAGATCAAAACCGTCGGTCTCTACGATCTGGTACTCCAGGATGTGCAGCGGATCGCCGACAAAAACGATGTCTCCGAAGAGGAGATCTTGGCGATCATGGGAACGAACCCCGAGATCCTCGAAAACTACAAACAGATCAACGTTGAGTACAACCTCAGCAACATCCATCTGCGGGATATCGATACGGCATCTCTGCCTGAAGCGTGCCGTACGGAGGCTGAAACGGTCAACCGTCAGCTCGCTACCCTTCGGGATATCGAAAAGTACACACTGGACTTCGAACAGAGTTCGACGCTGGTGATTATCTTTTCGATTGAGTTTTTTGTCCTCTTCTCTGTGCAGTACTTCATCGTCCTGCTCAATCTCAAAGCGTGGCAGTGGTATATTTATGGGATGTTTGCTCTTTCGATCGTGGTAGCGTGGTGGTACGCCAAAAAAGAGCGGCGCAAGTACGCTTACTATACCGCCGAATACGAACGACTTTATGAGCAGACACTGCGTCAGATTTCCGCACTCGAAGAGGAGGGGTGTCTGCGCAAAGCAGATCTGATTATCGAGGAGTGTGAAGAGCATGTCTGATCCCATCCACATCACCTACGACTGGAGCCGGGAAAATGTCGAGAAGCTTTTTGCCTCCTCGTATAAGTACCTCTTTAACCATTCCAACAAACGCTACATCGGCTGGCTGTTCATCGCGCTGCTTCAGTTTGGGGTAGTTGCGGCACTCAAGCAGGGCTCCGTTGGGCTTTTAATGTTCTCCACGATCGTGCTGATTTACTGGTATTATGGCAAGCGTTTGATTGCTCATCGTCGGGCAATTGCCTCGTGGGAGACCTCTCCATTTAAAGACAAGACGATCACGATCCTTGCCGATGAAGATGGACTGGAAATCCACAGCGATGTGGGGGATGTGCAGTGGAGCTGGGATGAGGTCGATGAAGTGATGGGGATCGGAGAAGATATACTGGTCTATCATGCTCCGGACTTTCACTA
>WFSU01000067.1 GCA_015485845.1 Nitratifractor sp.
ACTTTACACTCAAGGATGCCGTACTCTATGGCAACAAACGCCTCTACGATGCTCAGAAAGAGAAAGAGAAGCTCTACATGGAGGGGGATTTCGAGGACGATGCGGTCAACAACCGCCTGGCTGAGCTCGAGATGGTGTGTGCCGACGAAGACCCCACCTACGAATCCGACGTCCATATTGAAAAACTTCTTGCGGCGCTGGGTTTCCCGGCCGAGCAGCACGATGACCTGATGAGCTCGCTCACAGGCGGGGATAAATTCAAAATCCTTCTGGCGCAAGTCCTCTTCCTCAAGCCCGATATCCTTCTTCTCGATGAGCCGACCAACAACCTCGACATGGCGACCATCAGCTGGCTCGAGCGGGAGCTCAAGCGCCACGAAGGGGTGCTGGTAGTGATCTCCCACGACCGCCACTTCCTTAACGCCGTCGTCACCCATATTCTCGATCTGGACTTCCAGACCATCCGGGAGTTTACCGGCAATTATGATGAGTGGTACATCGCGGCAAATCTGCTGAGCAAACAGGCCGAGATGGAGCGCAGCAAAGCTCTCAAAGAGAAAGAAGAACTCGAGAAATTCATCGCCCGCTTCTCTGCCAACGCCTCCAAGGCCAAGCAGGCCACCAGCCGCCAGAAGCAGCTCGACAAGCTCGACGTCGGTGAGATCAAACTTTCCAGTCGCCGCGACCCCTCGATCGTCTTCAAGCCCAACCGTGACATCGGCAACGAAGTGCTTGATGTGGATGGGCTGGGCAAACGCTACGATGATAACACCGTCTTCGAAGATCTGAGCTTCAAAATCCACAAAGGGGACAAAGTAGCCATCATCGGTGCCAACGGTGTGGGGAAAACCACACTCCTCGAGATCCTCATGGGCAAGCTCGAAGCCGACAGCGGTACCTACAAATGGGGACAGACTATCCACAGCACCTATTTCCCTCAAAATACCACCGATCTGGTGCAGGGGGATGAAAAACTCTACGGCTGGATTCAAAATTTCGATCAAAAATGGCACATCGACGAGATTCGCAAGTGCCTCGGGCGAATGCTCTTCAGTGGGGAAGATCAGGAGAAAGAGGTTGGTGCCTGCTCTGGAGGGGAGAAACACCGGATCATGCTGAGCAAAATGATGATGGACGCGGCCAATTTCCTAGTCCTCGATGAGCCGGACAATCATCTCGACCTCGAGGCGATCGTGGCGCTCGGTGAAGCACTGCACGCCTATCAGGGGGGTGTCATCTGTGTTACCCACGACCGCGAACTTATCGATGCCTTTGCCAACCGGATCATCCGGATCGAAGCCGATGGTACGATGACTGATTTTGAAGGGGATTATGAGGCGTTTGTGGAGGAACATAAAAACTTTTAACGTGCGTGAACGATTACTGAATAAAATTCGGTAATTTGGTTCCACTCGTTCCCATGCTCCTGCGTGTGAATGCATATCGGATGTTTTATTTATGTGAAGTATGCATTCCCACCGAGACGGTGGGAACGAGGAATGATTTTCAATACGTATTCATCTTCTTTATATACACAATCCACACAATCCAAGTCACTAAAGCAGCTGCCAGAGTCCGTACAGCGACCGTAATCAGTGCATCAGCGCCAAACATCACAAACAACAGTGTATCTTCAATAATCGCATGGCAAATCAGCAGAAACGTCCCGATGATGAAGATCTCTCCGCGACTCATTTCACCACTCCGGGCTTCGCTGATGAGAACACCGGCACCGTATGTGATTCCCAGTATCAAACCGCTGGCGAGGGTGAAGCCTTTACTCACGTGCTGCGTATTGCGCTGAAAAACAGGCAATGATTTGATCCACCCCATGACGAAGATCAGTGCGGTGATGAGGGCGATGATTTTGAGGGTCAGGAAGATCGCCCCCTGAAGGGAGTGCCCTAGCATGTCCCAGACATCCACATAAGTGTGTGCGGGGGTTGTAGTCTGAGCGGTGACGAGTTCGTGGCCGAACCAGCCTTCCGGGAGTCCGCTGACGATGACTCCTACCCCGATGGCGACACCGATCCGCAATCCATAGGCATAGCGTGCCGAGAGCCCCAGCTGTTTCATGACGGCGCTTTCGACGATCAGAGAGTGTGCGACCCCTAGCAAGGCGGCCAGCACCGTCCATTGCTGGGGTGACATGTCCAATGGTGCCGCGAAGGCAATGGCGGCGTAGAGGTTGAGAAACAACCCGCTGATGAGCGCGAGGGCCGCCTCAGCCGGCAACCCCACCAGGGTCGTCACCGGCTCCAGCACAAACGCCACATGTCGCAGCAGATCAAAATAGTAGAGC
>WFSU01000068.1 GCA_015485845.1 Nitratifractor sp.
CACCCCGGGCAATGCGTTTGCCACCGGCGGAATCGTCACCAAGCTCCAATCGGCACATTTTTTGATGGAGCACGGTCGGCAGATGTTCCTTGCCAGCGGGTTTGACTTGAGCGATGCTCGGGCGTTTTTGCTTGAAGGAGAGCATCGGGGGGGAACGCTGTTTCAAAGGTAGGTGTTGTCCCCCGACAACACCAGATCTACGCACAACAAAAATAACCTTTGCATTACATACCAATTGGTGTTGTCAGGGGACAACACCTACAGGTTTTTTGATACAAAATGAAAGATAAAAAATGAAACAAGAACAAAAACGTATCGTTTTCATGGGCACCCCACACTACGCTGAAGCGATCCTTCAGACGTTGATCGAGGCAGAAGACATGGAAGTAGGGCTGGTGGTGACACAGCCGGATCGTCCGGTGGGGCGTAAAAAGGTATTGACGCCACCAGCGGTGAAAGTGCTGGCCGAAGCGCATGAAATTGAAGTGCTTCAGCCATCGCGCTTAGATGAAGAGGGGATCATCGAGGCGATTACGGCCGTGAAGCCTGACTTTATCGTTGTGGCAGCTTTCGGGCAGTTGCTCCCCACCTCGGTGCTCGAGATTGCCCCCTGCATCAACCTCCACGCTTCACTCCTGCCACAGTATCGCGGTGCCTCACCGGTACAACAGTCCCTTCTCAATGGTGATGCCGTGACCGGAGTGACCTCCATGCTGATGGAAGAGGGGCTTGATACGGGGGATACACTTCTGAAAAAGGAGTTTGTCATCCCCGCAGACATGCGTTTGCATGCCTTGATGGATCAGTTGACCAGCGACGCATGTGATGTGACGCTTGAGACACTGCGTACGTTTGAAACGATCATACCTGTTCCCCAGAATGATGCCGAAGCAACGCATTGTAAGAAGATCAAGAAAAGCGATGGAGAAGTGGACGGCTCGGATGCTGAAATCCTCTACCGTAAATACCGGGCGTTTGAAGGGTGGCCGGGGATCTTTGCCCCCAATGGTACCAAATTGGATGACGTCGCATTGATAGAGACGGATAGTAAATACACGCCGTTTGAAATTCTTAATTTTGAGAACGAAGCCGTTGTCGTAGGTTGCGAGGAGGGGTGTGTCCGGATCGGAACCCTTCAGCCCAGTGGTAAAAAGGCGATGAGTGCCAAAGCCTATTGCGTCGGACGGGGGCTCAAAGTTGGACATCCTCTCTTTTGAAACCCTCCCCTCGACTCAAGTGTATTTGGTCGATCGTATTCGGCGAGGGGAGATCACGCAACCTGTGGCGGTGATTGCTGAGGAGCAGACGGCCGGGCAGGGGAGCCGCCACAACACCTGGGAGGGGGGACGAGGTAACCTTTTTACCTCCATCGCCGTGAAAGCAGCCTCCCTTCCGGAGGATCTACTTCCTCAGTCGGCTTCGATCTATTTTGCGTATCTTTTTAAGGAAATTCTTTATGAAATCGACCCCAGTGTCCGGCTCAAATGGCCCAATGATCTCTACCTCGGCGAGGACAAAATCGGTGGAGTGATGACCCAGAAACTTAAAGATTGCTTTGTCGTGGGTATCGGTGTAAATTTGAAAAAAAATCGAAACAGCTTCAGTGCCCTGAATACCGATATTTCGGCGTTAATACTACTTAATATCTTTTTGAAACGGCTTGAAAAATATCCGAAATGGAAGGATCTCTTTAGTAAGTTCAAGGTAGAATTCGAGTTCAGCCGTGCGCATTTTGCTCACCAGAATGGCGCACGAATCAGCCTTCAGGATGCCGTCCTGTGTGACGACGGCTCGCTGGAGATCAACGGAGAGAGGATGTACAGTTTACGATGAGTGAAATAATCAGTATCGCCAACCAAAAGGGGGGCGTGGGCAAAACCACAACCGCCGTCAATCTTGCTGCATCACTGGCTGAAAAAGGGCAAAAAGTCCTCTTGATCGACGCCGATCCTCAATCCAATGCGACGACTAACCTCGGTTTCAGCCGCAATGATTATGAATTCAACATTTACCATGTTCTGATCGGGAGCAAAAAACTCTCCGAAATTGTCCTCAAAACTGAGATCAAATCGCTTCACCTGGCACCGGCCAACATAGGATTGGTCGGAATTGAAAAAGAGTTCCACGCCTCCAAAAGCAAAGAGCGGGAATTGTTGCTGAAAAAAGGGCTCGAGGAGATGCGGGATCGTTACGATTTTATCATCATCGATTCGCCACCGGCTTTGGGGCCGATTACGATCAATGCTTTGGGAGCATCTGATTCGGTGATCATCCCGATTCAGTGTGAATTTTTTGCGCTTGAAGGACTGGCTCAACTGCTCAACACCGTCAGCTTACTCCGCAAGACCATTAACCCCAAGCTTAAAATCCGAGGATTCCTTCCGACAATGTATTCCAAGCAAAACAATCTCTCCAAGCTAGTCCTGGCCGACTTGGAGCACCACTTCAGTGATAAGCTTTTCCGTGCCGGCAAGAAAGACAGTGAATTGATCGTCATCCCTCGAAATGTTCGCGTTGCAGAAAGTCCAAGCTTTGGTCAGCCGGTGACACAATACGCCGGCAACTCCAAAGGCTCTATGGCCTATCACCAGTTGGCAACAGCTATCTTGAAAGCCTGACAATGGCACTGGGCAAAGGGCTGGGACAAATCCTCGAAGAGGTGGGGTTGGCGTACGAAAGTGAAATGAACGAAGAAGACCCTCTGATTCAAGGCGATGCGCTAGAGCGTGTGCGAGAGCTTGAAGTCTCCCTGATCGATCCCAACCCTTACCAACCCCGAAAAAACTTTGATGAAGATCGCCTGAACGAATTGGCTGATTCGATCCATCGACACGGTTTGTTGCAACCGGTTGTTGTTGTCGCTCGCGGTGATCGCTACATTCTCGTTGCCGGTGAGCGCCGTTTGCGGGCGCACAAGATCGCAGAGATCGATACCATCCGTGCCATTGTGGCCGAAGTGGATTTTGATGATTTGCGGATGCGAGAGTTGGCTCTCATCGAAAACATTCAGCGGGAAAACCTCAACGCCATTGAATTGGCACACTCGTACCAGGAGTTGCTCGACGTGCATGCGATCACCCACGAAGGGCTGGCGCAGATTGTCCACAAAAGCCGTTCACAGATCACCAATACCCTTCGGCTCCTCTCCCTTCCCCCCTATGCCCAGCAAATGATCGTCGAAGAGAAGATTACGCAAGGTCATGCCAAAATCCTTGTAGGGCAAGATGCGGACAAGGTTAAAATTCTCGTCGATACTATCATCGGACAGAAACTCAGCGTCCGTGAAACAGAAAACCTCCTCAAAGAGAAAAAAAGTGTACCGTCATCCCCGGCCAGAACACCTTCTTCGATCGTTTATGATCCGAAATTGGTGGCCAAACTGCAGCACCTTCTCCCTCTGAATCACTCTCTCAAGGGGAAAAAACTTGAAATTGTGTTACCAAATGAAGATGCGCTAATACAATTTATAACCCTCCTCGAAAAAAACACCACCCATTAACCCGTATTTAACGACCCGAATGGTAAGATGCCTCTAAATTTTGAGAGGAGAGCCAATGCTTGAAATAAGCCCATTGATCATGGTCGTGACCTTTGTTATGTTCCTGACGATGCTGTATCTGTTGAATCAAAAACTCTACAAACCTTTGTTGAAGTTTATGGATGATCGAGATGCCAGCATCGAACAAAGCCTGCGTGAAGCCCGGAATTTGACGGGGGACACCGGTGAGCAGGAACGTCAGGCTGCCGAGACGATTGACACTGCCAAATCGGAGGCCGCCAAAATGCGTCAGACGGCACTGGAAGCGCTGCAGGAAGAACAGGCCGGAGTGCTGGCCACCCGCCAGGGGGAACTCGCCCGGAAGTATGAAGACTTCAAAGCATCCCTTGAGGAGGAGAGAAAGGCACTCACCCAGACACTCCTTTCCGAACTTCCACAGCTCAAAGAGGGTCTCAAAGCCCGCTTTGGACAACTCTAAAGGAGGAAGGTATATGAAACATAAACCTTGGATAATCCTGGCAATAGCCATTGCGCCGGTTTGGTTGTTTGGTGCGGAACACGGTGCCGAAGCATTTGCTCAGCAGTACTTTTCGGTAGCGGGTCGTTACACAGACTTTATCCCCCGAATCTTCAACTTTCTGATCTTCGCCGGATTGGCTTACTATCTGGTTGCATCCCCGCTTAAGGCTTTTTTCGTCGGACGCCGGGAAGGGATCGCCGAGCAACTCAACGAAATTGAGCGGAAGCTTCAGGAAGCCAAAGAAGCACGCAAGCAGGCGGAGCAGGCTCTCGAGGCGAGCAAAGTGAAAGCTAAAGAGATCGCCAGCGACAGTGAAAAAGAGACGGAATTGCTCAAAACAAAGTTTGCGGATATGACCGAGCGGGAACTGGCACTGTTGGAGAAGCAGCACGAAGAGAAATGTGAGCTCGAAGAGCGTCGGATGGCGCGTGAAACCATTGATACCGTGCTCAACGAAAACATTACCGCAGACGATATCCCGATGACCGCCGACAAGGTGATCGACATCGTGGCAAAGAAGGTGGCATAAGATGAATAAACTTATCGCAAAGAAATATGCCAAGGCCATCATGGAGAGCGGAGAGGATGCGGTTGTATCGCAACGTCTCGAAGTGCTCAAGGCGATCGGAGATGCTCTGATTGATGCCGACGTCAAAGAGTTTATCACCTCCCCTCTGATCGAAAAAGGGAAAAAAGCAGAGTTGCTTTTGAATGCTCTTGAAGGGGGACAAGATTCGGTGATCAGCAATTTGATCACGTTGATGACCGAGAAAGGACGTCTCGATTTGATTCCGGATCTGGTCGCGATCATCACCTTCGAACGCAAAAAGGCTTCCAACCGGTTTGAAGGGACGATTTACAGCAACGAAACACTCAGTGACGGTACGGTCAAAAAGCTAGAGGCATCGCTGGAGAAATACAGCGGAGCCACCATCGCCCTGGATCAAGTGGCGACGGAACAGGATGAATTGAAAGTTGAGGTGGAGGATCTGGGCATCGAGCTCAGTTTTTCTCGGGATAAGGTCAAGCGTGCACTGATCGACCATATCCAGAAAGCACTCTAAGTTATTAATCAGAAAGGAGAAGAAGTGGCAGCAAAATTGCAAGCAGACGAAATCAGCTCGATCATCAAAGAGCGGATTGAAAATTTTGAAATCAATGTAGATATCAATGAGGTAGGAAAGGTCGTCAGCGTCGGTGACGGAATTGCCAATGTTTACGGACTCAACAACGTCATGGCCGGTGAAATGGTCACCTTTGACGAAGGCACCAAAGGGATGGTTCTCAACCTTGAGGAAGCCAGCGTCGGTATCGTCGTCCTCGGTGATGTCGGTAAAATCGTCGAGGGGATGAGCGTCAAGCGTGACGGCAAACTCCTCGAAGTCCCCGTCGGAGACGGCATGGTCGGCCGCGTGGTCAACCCACTCGGTGAGCCCATTGACGGCAAAGGCCCCATTGAAGCATCCGAAACCCGTTTCGTCGAGGAAAAAGCTCCCGGTATCATGGCACGTAAATCCGTCCATGAGCCCCTCCAGACCGGTATCAAAGCGATCGACGCTCTTGTTCCTGTCGGTCGGGGTCAGCGGGAATTGATCATTGGTGACCGTCAAACCGGTAAGACCACACTGGCGATCGATACGATCATCAACCAGAAGGGTCAGGACATGATCTGTATCTACGTCGCCATCGGTCAGAAGCAGTCTACGGTTGCCGGCTTGGTCAAGAAACTCGAAGAGCACGGCGCCATGGAATACACCATCGTCGTCAATGCCGGAGCTTCCGACTCATCTGCGCTCCAGTACCTCGCACCGTATGCCGGGGTGACCATGGCAGAGTACTTCCGGGATAATGGCCGTCATGCGGTCATCTTCTACGATGACCTCTCCAAGCACGCGGTAGCCTATCGTGAAATGTCCCTGATCCTCCGCCGTCCTCCGGGTCGTGAAGCGTATCCCGGGGATGTCTTCTACCTCCACTCCCGCCTCCTTGAGCGTGCCGCCAAACTGAGCGATGAACTTGGCGCCGGTTCAATCACCGCGTTCCCGATCATCGAGACTCAGGCTGGAGACGTTTCCGCGTACATTCCGACGAACGTTATCTCGATTACCGATGGTCAGATCTTCCTCGAGACCGATCTGTTCAACTCCGGTATCCGTCCCGCGATCAGCGTTGGTCTCTCCGTCTCACGTGTCGGGGGTGCGGCCCAGATCAAAGCGATCAAACAAGTCGCCGGTACTCTGCGCCTCGACCTGGCCGCCTACCGTGAGCTTCAGGCATTTGCCCAGTTTGCCAGTGACCTGGATGAGCACAGCCGCAACCAGCTCGAGCGTGGTACCCGCATGGTCGAAGTCCTCAAGCAGCCTCCATATTCACCGGTACCGGTTGAGAAGCAGGTGATCATGATCTATGCCGGGGTCAAGGGATATCTGGACAGTATTCCTGCCGGATCCGTCACCAAATTTGAGCAAGAGTTCTACCCGTTTATCGAAGCAAAATACTCCGGTATCCTCGATGCGATCCGTGAGAGCAAAAAGCTCGACGACGACACTGAGAAAGATTTGGTCAACGCGATCGAGGATTTCAAGTCACAATTCGTAGCGTAAGCAAGGGGACACTATGGCGAACCTGAAAGAGATACAACGCAAGATCCGAAGCGTCAAAAACACGCAGAAGACGACCAACGCCATGAAGCTGGTCTCGTCTGCGAAGTTGAAGCGTACCGAAGAACTTGCCAAACAATCCAAAGTTTACGCCGCCAAGATCACCGAAATGATTGATGAGATCGCCGCCAACATCGCCAAACAGGGCGAAGTCGATAACATCTTTTTCAAACACGTGGCCAACCCCAAAGTGGTCGATCTCGTGTTCGTGACGGCGGACAAAGGATTGTGTGGCGGGTTCAACTCCCAGACCATTAAACATGTCAATGCCCTGCTTCAGGAGTTCAAAGGTACCGATACCAAAGTACGTCTGAGAGCGATCGGGAAAAAAGGGATCTCCTATTACCGATTTAATGATATTGATATGGTGCAGGAGATCAGTGACCTGAGTGCCGCACCGACCTACGCCCGTGCTGCTGAGTTCATCAACGAGGTGATTGAAGATTACCTCCGGGGGGACACCGACAAGATCATCGTAGTCCACAACGGCTACGTCAACATGATCACCCAGGAGATCCGTCAGGATCAGCTGGTACCGGTCGATCCCACTGAACTGGTGCAGGGTGGCGTCGCGACGTCGGAGCTCGAGGTCGAGCCGGACGATGATGATACCCTGCTCGAGGCACTGGTGCGTCGGTATCTGGAGTATTCCATGTACTACGCACTCGTCGACTCACTGGCAGCGGAGCACAGTGCGCGGATGCAGGCGATGGATTCGGCAACAACCAATGCCAAAGAGATGGCCGACAAGTTGACCATTCAGTACAACAAAGCACGGCAAGAAGCGATTACCACAGAGCTCATCGAGATCATCAGTGGTATGGAATCGATGAAATAATAAAGAGGAGAAGTAATGACAGGTAAAGTAATACAAGTACTGGGGCCGGTAATTGATGTCGATTTCGACGGATACCTCCCGGAGATCAATGAGGCGCTGGAGACCAGCGTCGAACGAAACGGCGTAGCAGAGCGTCTGGTACTCGAAGTAGCCCTTCAGCTTGGCGACAGCCGTGTGCGTACTATCGCCATGGACATGAGTGAAGGACTAGTACGGGGTCAGGAAGTCAAAGCAACCGGCGGTCCGATCAAAGTCCCCGTCGGCGAAGAAGTCCTCGGACGGATTTTCAATGTCATCGGAGAAACCGTTGATGATGCCGGTGAGTTTGAGGCCAAAGAGCACTGGTCGATTCACCGCGATCCTCCTGCCTTCGAAGAGCAGAGCACCAAAGCCGAAGTCTTCGAGACCGGGATCAAAGTCGTTGACCTCCTCGCGCCGTACTCCAAAGGGGGTAAAGTCGGACTCTTCGGGGGTGCCGGTGTCGGTAAAACCGTTATCATCATGGAGCTGATCAACAACGTTGCCCTCAAGCACAGTGGTTACTCCGTCTTCGCCGGTGTTGGTGAGCGTACCCGTGAAGGAAACGACCTCTACAACGAGATGAAAGAGTCCAACGTTCTGGACAAAGTTGCCCTCTGCTACGGCCAGATGAGTGAACCTCCCGGAGCCCGTAACCGTATCGCCCTGACCGGTTTGACCATGGCGGAATATTTCCGGGATGAGATGGGTCTGGATGTCTTGATGTTTATCGACAACATCTTCCGTTTCGCTCAGTCGGGTGCTGAGATGTCAGCCTTGCTCGGTCGTATCCCTTCTGCGGTCGGATACCAGCCGACACTCGCGTCTGAAATGGGTAAACTCCAGGAGCGGATCACCTCGACCACCAAAGGGTCGATCACCTCGGTTCAAGCCGTTTACGTCCCAGCCGATGACTTGACCGACCCGGCACCTGCGTCAGTATTTGCCCACCTTGATGCGACCACGGTTCTCAACCGTGCCATCGCCGAGAAGGGTATCTATCCTGCGGTCGACCCCCTTGACTCTACCAGCCGGATGCTTGATCCTCAGATTATCGGTGAAGAGCACTATCAGGTAGCGCGTGGCGTTCAGGCGATCCTCCAGAAGTATAAGGATCTCCAGGACATCATCGCTATCCTTGGTATGGATGAGCTGAGTGAAGACGACAAACTCGTCGTCGAGCGTGCCCGTAAGGTCGAGAAGTACCTCTCTCAGCCGTTCCACGTCGCCGAAGTCTTCACCGGAAGCCCCGGTGTCTACGTCACCCTTGATGAGACCATCAAAGGCTTCAAAGGGCTCCTCAATGGTGAGTACGATGAACTGCCTGAAGCGGCCTTCTACATGGTCGGAAACATGGATGAAGCCATCGCCAAAGCCGACAAAATGAAAGCCAAGGCTTCCTGAAGCCACAAAGGAACCTTATGAAAACTATGAAGCTTGAGATCGTGACGCCCCACGGTCTGGTGTACGACGCCGATGTCGCCCAGGTGACGCTGCCGGGCAAAGAGGGCGAATTCGGTGTGCTCCCTGAGCATGCTGCGCTGGTCTCTCTGCTCGATGCCGGGGTCATCATGATCGATGCGGGCAATAAAAAAGAGATTAACGTTGCCATCAACGGCGGTTACGTCAAAGTGGATGAAAAAAAAGTGAGCTGCATCGTCGACGGTGCGGTTGCCCTGACAGACGACGACGGTGCACTATCTGCCCGGCTTGAAGAGGCCAAAGAGCTCCTCAAAAAAGCCGAAACCTCCAGCACCGCAATTGCGACGGCAGTGGGCAAGGTCGAGTCGATCGCCAAAGCGCGATAAGGTCGATTGTTGTTTACGACACTGGGTCATTACCTCTCCACCAGCAGTGCAATCACCCTGCTGGTGATCGGTCTCCTCTCCCTCTATTTCATCGCCACCCTCTGGATTTTTATCTACCGTTACCGTCTGCTGGACAAGCGGCTGGCGTATGAGACCGATTCCCTCTCCCGTCTCTACATGGGACGCGCCAAAACCGTCGCCAAAAACTCCGTCCTCTACGGCTACCTCGCCCGAGTCGACACCCTAAACCCCGCCATCCTTAAAGCCGCCATCAGCGATACCATTCGTGTCTCGACCCGGGGGCTGACGTTTCTCTCCATCGCCTCCTCCACGGCGCCGTTTATCGGCCTGTTTGGGACGGTGATCGGGATCCTTGAGACGTTTGCCAAACTCAGCACGCAGAAGAGTGCGGCTCTCTCGGTGGTTGCTCCGGCGATCAGTGAGGCGTTGATCGCGACGGCGGTGGGGATTTTTGTCGCGATTTTTGCCTATTCGTTTCACCTGATGCTCAAGCGTAAGGCATACGAGCTGGGCTCGGTGCTCGAGTCGCAGGCGGAGATGATCCTGGCACAAAACGGAGACGATCCGCATGTTTCACTGGGACGATGATCCGGATCTCAATATCACCCCGCTGGTGGACGTGATGCTCGTACTCATGGCGATCCTCATGATCACCGCCCCCACGATTAATTACGAAGAGCAGATCACCCTCCCGCAGGGCACCCGCTCCAGGGCTGCGACGCGCCATCCTACGCTGACGATTCGGATGGACAAGCACCGTAAAGTATATCTCGGAAAGGAGACGTTCACCCTCCGCAATTTTCCCGACAGTTTCATGCTCAAGGCGAAGCATTTCGATATGAAGAGTGATGTCTTCATCCGGGCGGACAAGGATCTTGACTACGGCAGCGTCATGAAGCTCCTCGCCAGCGTCAAAGCGGTCGGGTTTGCCCACGCATCGCTGATCACGGAATGATGAAACTCCACCCAAAATACTTCTCCGGGATCGTTGCCGTCGCTGTCTATTTCGGGATTATTGGGCTGGTCTTTTTCTATTTTGGCTATCGCCATGAGACGCGATCGACCCATTTCGTGACGAAAAATGCCAATGCCATCGCTGTTACTCTCCAGTCTCCGACGAAGACAAAATCCCCCGCTGCGAAAACCGTCAAACCCAAAACCAAACCGAAGCCCAAGATAAAAAAGAAACATCATTCCAAACCAAAACCGATCCAGAGTCCTCAGAAAACCCACGTCAAGCTTGCCCCGAAAAAAACCAGGAAAAAACCGGTCAAGAAGATCAAAGCAAAAAAGCTCTTTTCGCAGGTGAAAACCACGCAAAAAACCACTCCGAATCCGAAAAAGAATCCATCAACAAAACCCCGTAAGACGGCAACAAAAGTCAAGTCATCCCGGAGTACCCGTGACTCTCTCAAGCGGCAACAGCAGCGCGACAAAGGGATTGAAAACCGTTACCTCGCCGGTGTCCAGGAGAAACTCTACGGCTGGCCGACCCAGACGAGCTTCGCCGGAGCCCGCGTCACCATCGGCCTGACCATCCACCCCTCCGGCCGCTTCGACTACGTCGTCCTCCAGCACTCCGACAACTCCGACTTCGACCGCACCATCCTCCAGTACCTCAAACAGCTCCAGTCGATGGGATTTGATCCGACGCCCAAAGGGAAGAAGTATACGTTCAAGGTGGAGATTGTGGCGAAATGACGGGATTCTGGGGCTGGGGATTTATCCCCACGAATATGCTTGCGCGTTTGGTTGGGCTGAAGCCCAATCATCGGAGATGGCGCCGGCACCAGCCGGGGACTCACCGCCGACTGGGTATCCGGCATCCGGGCGGCTGAGGGGATTATTGGGGAGCAGCGTATTGCGCAGGATTCAGTTCCAGATACATAGATTCCGCTGATCAGGACAGATGTACCGAAGCGTCTGATTTATACGGTATAATACGAATAAAGCAAACAAGATCGAGAGCGCATCATGACACAGCAAGAATTGATAAAAAAATTACAAGAGTTAAAGCCTGTCCTGAAAGAAGACGGGATCACACTTATCGGTATTTTCGGAAGTTTTGCAAGAAATGAGCAAACAGAACAGAGTGATGTGGATATCTTGTACGATATCGATAATCCAAAAGCATTTGCAAAGCGTTTCGGCGGGTTTGGTGCATTTACCAGGCTTGAGGAGCTGAAAGGATTTATCGCAAAAAGTCTGAACAGCAAAGTGGATTTTGTTGCCAAGAATGGTTTGAACAGTGTTGGCAAGGCGTATATCGGGAGGGATCTGCTGCATGTCTGAGCAAGCATTAGAGGCAAAAATCGCGTATATCCAAAAGATGTTTTCACATATCGATACGATTTTGCGAAGGCATGGTGGTATTTCGGATGCTCTGGCGGATGAAGCGGAGGCAAGGGCAGCTATCATGCTCTCACTTATGCAGATTGGTGAGACGATCCACAAAATTGACAGTGCATTATTGGAAAAGTTCGATTTGTCAGACGATGCAAAAGGGGCTTACAGCGTGCGTAATTTTATTGCACATGATTATGAGGGTGTCGACTTGGATTTGATTGCTGAAATTATGGAAGATAATCTTCCTGAACTGGTGCAGAAAGTTGAGCGGCTCAAAGCATCGTTGATAGAAGAGGGATTAACAGTCAATACCTGATACATCAACCCACTCCGGAAGTGGAGGCTTCAGCCCCACCTCTCTTGCACTATGAATTTAAATCCGGGCTGAAGATCACTTACGATTACGTTCAACTGACCCCTTTGATTTCCCCAAATCCGTAAATAGCCAAACTCCTCCACCATAGATACGAGGATAGAGATAATATTGAAGTTAAAGTTTCTAAAAAAAAGTGGGTTGTTTATTGCAATGTACGGTGTGAATCTCTTGTTACTGGAGAGAATGGGGAGGTTTTTGGTAAAACAATGTTTTTCAGGCCATAGTCTGGTGTGCTGTTGTTTGTATGCTATGGGATAGTAGATGGCTTTATTACTCCACCAAATAATCTTTAATCTTTAGGGTCTGGTAACAACCCACTACCAACCGACGTAGTGTAAAAGTCGCAACTTTTCGAACCTTTAGGGTGATAACGATGACCAAATCTCAAAACCATAATAAAAGTGTCGGGAAAATGCACTGGATTTTTTAAGCTTGACAAAAAAAGAAATAGAAACTATAATATAGGTAATAAAGACTATAAAGGAGGTACAAGTGCTCTCTGATCTGTTCGGTTCAAAAAACCGTGAGCGAGTGTTGCAATTTATTTTGGCTAATACGCAGGGGTACGCCAAAGAGATTGCCGACTTTTATGACAGCAGCGTCGATCCGATCCAGAAACAGTTGGAGCGGTTGGAGCTGGCCGGGGTGCTGGTGAGTCAGACGGCAGGACGTACCCGTCTGTTCCGTTTCAATCCCCGCTACCCTTTCCGCGAAGAATTGACCGCTTTGCTCGAAAAAGCCCGTAGCTACTATTCTCCCGAAGAACAGGAACGCCTCACCCTGTGCCGCAAGCGTCCCCGCCGCAAAGGGAAGCCGCTGTGAAACGGGTCGGTAAGATGAGTATGGAAGAGTTGGCGGCTTATGTCTGAACCGCTCTGAATGAAAATGGGATTGAAACGGTGCTTTCGGGCGGGTGTTGTGTTCAAATTTACAGTCAGGGGTGCTACACTTCTGATGATATTGACCTCATAGATCGTTTTAACGGTGGGCATCGCCGGATACGGGAAGTGATGGAGTCCCTTGGTTTTCGTGAGCACAAGATGAAACGCTATTTTGTTCACGATGAGACTTCCTATTTTTTGGAATTCCCCCGTGGGCCGCTTGGTGTGGGGGATGCCCCTGTCACCGAGGTAGCTCGACGGACGACCTGCACAGGTGACTTGATGCTTCTGACCCCTACCGATTGCATCAAGGACAGATTGGCCGCCTATTATCATTGGGACGATACCCAATCGCTTCAGCAGGCGGTGTGGGTCGCACAGGAAAATCCTTTTGAAATGGAAGCGATCCGGAGCTGGTCAGAGCAGGAGGGGATGGGGAAGAAATATAAGCACTTCATAGAGAAACTGAATTGATAGATTAATTGTGTGAGCCGAGATACAAAGGTCTGAAACTAAATCCTAAATGGACTTTCCATAAAATCAACCCCACTCCAGAGCCGCCGCAACATAAAGCTCTCTCAGCCGTCGGGTGATCGTACCGGGGTGTCCGTCTCCGATGGGGTGGTTGTCGATCTCGGTGATGGGGTAGATGAGGGTGGTGGCGCTGGAGAGGAAGGCTTCGTCGGCGGTGTATGCCTCATCGGGGGTGAAGGGGCGTTGCTCGACCGGGATGCCGTATCGGGGGGCGAGCTCGAGGATCACACGGCGGCGGATGCCGGGGAGGATGTCGCCGGAGAGAGGGCGGGTGATGATGGTGCCGTCTCGGACGATGTATGCAGAGGAGGCCGTCCCCTCGGTGACGAAACCCTCCTCGACCATCCACCCTTCGTAGGCGCCCCGTCGTACTGCCTCCTCCTTGGCAAGGCTCTGGGCGAGGAGGGCGATCGATTTGATGTCGCGACGCTTCCAGCGGATATCCTCGACCGTCACGACCCGAACTCCTTCGGCAGCTTCGGGGCTGTGGAGGATATTTTTCTCAAAAGTGAAAGCCATACAGGTCGGCGTGAGCCCCTGCGGGAACTCAAACTGTCGCGGTGCCGTGCCACGTGTCACTTGCAGGTAGACGCCTCCTTCGTCGAGTGCGTTTTTTGCTATGAGTGTGCGGATCATCTCGAGGCACGCTTTCGGGGAGATCGGCATTTTGAGGGAGAGGGCATCCAGACTCCGGGCGAAACGCTCCAGAAACGGATCGACATCGATCAGCCTCCCCTGCAGCACCGGCACGACCTCATACACTCCGTCTGCGAGGAGAAACCCCCGATCAAACACAGAGACACGTGCCTGGTTTTCGGGCAGGTACTGACCGTCGAGATAGACAATTTTTGACATGACAACTCCTTTTGTTAGAGACATTGTACCATATATCCGATAATCATACTATTTAATATTGATTTCAGCACCCCCTTGGTACAATACGCTAACTTGTTACCGGGTTCGGTAATAAAAAACCCCAAGGAGATGCGATGCGCGTGTGGCTGCTGGTGATCATGACGGTGTCGCTGTTCGGTGGATTTGATGCGAAACTCACCATCGAAAAAAAGGCTGATCAGCGGGCGCGTGTCGCTGTCGTAGATGGCAGTCTCCCGACGGAAGCGAGCCGGAAAATCCATGCGATCTTCGTCGCCGACCTCAAGATCAGCGGCCATTTTCTGGCCGATGAGACGTACCTCTCCGGTGAATATGGGGGCAACATGGTCGATCCCGCACTGCGATCGCAGGCCTACGTCATCAAGTACCAATACACGCAGGAAAACGGCACCAACACCCTGTTGGTCAAAGTCCTCCGTGCCGCCAACTCGAAACAGATCGTCGAAGGGCGTTACGCCGTGAGCAACCCGGCCAAGTATCCCTTCCTCGTCCACAAAGCCGTCTCGGAGATCAACGCGCAGTTGAAGTTTGCTCCCATCGACTGGATCAACCGCTACGTCGTCTTCGCCCGCTACACCGGACGGAAGCAGAGCGAAATCCTCCTGGCCGACTATACGTTTCATTACGTCAAAACCATCATTCACGGTGGGCTCAATCTCTTCCCCCACTGGGGCGACCCGGCACAGAAGAGTCTCTACTACACCGCCTACGTTGAAGGGCGACCGACCCTGTACCGCCTCGACCTGCGGACGGGCAAGCGGACGGTGATGACCAGCTCGACCGGGATGATCGTCTGTTCGGACGTCAAGCCCGATGGGGAGAAACTCCTGCTGACCATGGCGCCGGACGGACAATCCGACATCTACGAATACGACATCGCTACGGCCAAAGCGACTCGCCTGACCACCTTCAGCGGGATCGATGTCAACGGCGTCTATGCCGACAACGGGAAGGCGATGGTCTTCGTCTCCAACCGCCTCGGATACCCCAACGTCTTCAAACGGGATTTTACCTCGGGGACGGTGACGCAGGTGGTCTTCCACGGCAAAAACAACAACAGCGTCGATGCGTTCGGTGATACCGTGGTTTACAGTGCACGGGAGGGGAGGGGGGTGTTCAACCTCTACACTGCCCACACTGACGGCAGCAGCGGGCGACCCCTGACGAGCAGCGGGGTTAATCAGTTCCCCCGTTTCTCGCCGGACGGTAACACGATCCTCTACATCAAACGCAGCTATGATGGCAACGCCGTGGGGTATCTCGGACTCAAAACCAACCAGAGCCTCCTCTTCCCCCTCGGGGATCGCAAAATCCAGTCGCTGGACTGGTAAACAAGACGTATAATAAGGAACACACATGACAAAAACCATAGTAACGATCATCTCTCTTACTCTCGCACTCCTCTTCAGCGGCTGTACGCAGCAGCGGGCACCGATCCCCGAAGGGGGGCAAGTTGCCGACGGACAGGTGAGCCTCGACAACGGCGGGGTTACCGGTGGTGTGGATGGTAACGGCAAATACACCGGTAATGACGGAGTGAGTCGGAGCGGGTTCAAGATGCTCTATTTCGGCTACAACAGCTATCAGCTTGACAACGGGCAGGTGCAGCGGGTGATGGGGGATCTGCCTCGGATCGCTGCGTTGGCCAAGCGGAGCAAAATCCGCATTGAAGGTAACTGTGATGAATTCGGGACGGATGAGTTCAACTACGCCCTCGGACTCAAGCGGGCCAAGGCGGTCAAAGCCCTGCTCGTGAGCAACGGCATCCCCGCCGCGAAAATCGCAGTGGTCAGCTACGGTGAGAGCAACCCCACCTGTCGGGGTAGCAAGCCAGCGTGCCATGCCAAGAACCGCCGTGCTGAGATCAACAAGGGGCGCTGACCATGGGACGGCTTGTGCTCTTGATCCTCGTGACGGTCGGCGTGTGGGCAGAGCCATCGGTCTACAGCGGCAGCGGATCGTCCAGCCGTCAGGTCAAACGCAACACCAATGCCGTCTACAAACTCAAGCAGGAAACGGCACGTCTGCGCGAAGAGGTCGAGGGGCTGCGCAGCATCATCGAGGGGCTCAACCGAACCGTCGGTCGCCTGCAACAGAAAAACGGCGGGGGAGCGAACGAAAAACTGCTCAACGATATGAGCATTCTCCTCGATAAAATCAATCAGAATTATGTCACCAAATCGGAACTCTCCCGCGCCCTCAAAAATGGGAAAGTGAAGCACAGTGCACGCAAAGAGAGCCCGAAACCCTCCAAGGTTTCCAAGCCAGCCAAAACAGCCTCCTCGAATGGCACACTGGCCAAAGCCTCTTCCTCTGCTCTGTACAGCAAGGGAGTACGTCTCGTAGCGAAGAAACGATACACCGATGCCAAAAAACGCTTCGATATCCTCGAAGGGCGTGGGTACAAAAAAGCGGCGACCCATTTTTACCTCGGGGAGATCGCTTACCGTACCGGCAAGCACACTCGCGCCATCGATGAGTATAAGCAGAGCGCCGAGCTGGACGAAAATGCCGGGTACATGGACAAACTCCTCCTTCATACGGGTCTGGCAATGGAGAAGAGCGGCGACAAAGCCCAGGCGAAGCGATTTTTTCAG
>WFSU01000069.1 GCA_015485845.1 Nitratifractor sp.
ATAGGCAACCACGGCAACTTTAAGCGCATCGTCGGGATACTCTTTGAGGATGTTGTTGATCGTCCCGATGAGATGGTTGGCGGCATGGACATCGTCGCTTTTGAGACGCATGATGATCTTGCGGGGATTTTCAAAAGTCGGTTGTGGGTTTGCGTAGTGCATTTTGGCGGTCAAAGCACTGCTCAACAGTACCAGAATCGTGACGATCCATGCCGAAGTCTTCATGCACTCATCCTTGACTCGATCGACACCGTGTCCCCCACCTCTACCGTTCCACCGACAATAATCCGGCAATAGACTCCCCGGTCATGCCGTACCAGTTTCGGAAGTCTGCGATCAAACACACTCAGATGGTTGCACAGCGTACACGCTTCGGTCAATTCGATGATTGCTGAGCCGACATGGAGGCGCGTTCCTACTGAGAGTTGGTGCGGATCCCCATCGATCAAAATATTTTCTCCCAGGCTTCCCGGGTCGATCTTCACGCCCCCCTTAGCTGCGATGTCGTACGCTGTTTTCCCCACGATCATCACCGTCTGGTTGAGATCTTTTCGGGCAAATTTGTCCCCGACGATCCCATGGCCTGCGACAAGCTTGAGCTGTTCGGACTGAGGTCGGGGGAGACCGCTCTGGCCTTCGGGAGCACTGAACGTACCGATCACGGTGGCAAGGGTTTGCATGGTTATTTCCTTGGTGCGTATTCTTTAAGTATATTGATGAAGTCGGCTTTCTCCCAGCTTCCCGGGTAACGCGCGACAAACGATCCATCACTCTCGAGGATGAAAAAAGTCGGAGTGATCTGTTTGAACTTTTTCTTCAAGTCAAACGGTAAAGCTATTTTGTCGACATTGACATCTACAAATACATACCCCTTCGACAGGATCTGTTGTACCTCTTCCGACTGAAGCACTTCTTTTTTCATCTTCTTGCACCAGGGGCAATGGGTGGAGCTCGCTTCGACGATGATCCGCTTGTTGCCGGCATTGGCCTCAGCGAGGAGATTCACGGCATTGTATTTTTTCGTCAGCATTCTGGTGCTGGGGGGAGATTTTTTCAGTCGGTGTTTCCGGTATTCCATGAAATAGCGTGCCAGAGCCGCGATCTGGTCATCGCTCAGTTTCTCTGTAAACGGGGTTTTCTCGTCGTAATACTTCATGATCTCAGGATCACAGATACTGTTGGCACGGTTGGGATGGTACAGTGCCCCTTTGAGATACTCTTCGATTTCGGCTTGCTGCATTTCAGGATCTTTGGAATCTCCGATATGTTTCGGCCCTCGCATGATCGCATATGCCAGCATATTGACCGTGGGAGATCCCAGCATATAAATGGTGTTTTTCTTCTCGAAAAAATTCTCTTTGATTTTATCGGCAGCAATGTAGCCGACATGACAGAGTGAGCACTTTTGCGCGAAGAGACTTTTGCCCGTTTCATACGATCCGGAAAAGGCCAGCGTACTGAGTAAAAACAATCCCGTAATGATGCGTTTCATGGTGTATCCTTTTGGTTGTCAGATTCCTCCGGCAGCGTCCAGGGCTGCCGAAGCAAGCGACGTCAGCACTGAACGATGCCCGGGTTTCCTTTGATGCCGACGATCTCGGGGCTCTCGACTTTATAGCCCTGTTTGATCGATTTGACATTTTTGAGGTACTCTTCGACGAGTTCCCACACTGGTTTGCCGGGGGACTTCGAACCCACGGTCGCCCATCCGGCGACCTTGTACGTCTTATTCGCCTCCAGCTTCTTACCATTGAGGAGTATAATATCACTGATCCGCTTACCGATATCTTGGGTCGGATCGATTTTGTACGAGAGCCCGCCGGTACGTACCATATCTCCCCCCTGCTGATAGAAGGGATCTTTGTTGAAGAGGTTGTCGGCAACGTCTTCAAGCACCACTTTGATGGTCTTTCCATCCATCTCCTTGACATAGGTCTCCGGATAGGTCATGGCTGTCTGAGTCGCCAGATCATCAAAGGTGATCTCCTGACCGGCCAGCAGACTCGTTCCCCAGCGGAAACCGGGAGAGAGGGCGATGTCCGCACCACCGACCTGACGCAAGGCATCGACGATCACCTGATCCCATGTGCCGTTGAAGTTGCCGCGACGGAACAGGGCGATTTCGGTGGTCGCCAACGGGCGCTCAAGCTCTTTGAGGAAGGGCTTGCGAACACTGGCAATGTAGTCTTTCATCTTTTTGTCTTCGGGGATCAGATCCGAGAAGATCGGCAGGAGGGTAAACTTGAAGTCCACCACTTTCCCTTTCTGAATGTCGAGATCAAGGACGTTGAGGAACTTACCGTTGCTGCCGGCGTTGCACACATAAGTGGTTCCTTTTTTGTTTTTGACCGGGTACGCTTCGGGGACACCGTCGTGGGTGTGCCCCCCCATGATAAAGTCAATACCGTTGACCACCTGTGCCATTTTCTTGTCCACATCGTAACCGTTGTGGGAGAGGACAATGACGGCATCAGGCTTCTCTTTCTTGCGAACGTGGTCGACCATGGACTGCATCCCATCGGCCTCAATTCCGAAGGTCAAGTCAGGGATAAACCGCTGAGGATTGGCGATAGTGGTATAGGGGAAAGCCTGCCCGATGATCGCGACACGGGCTTTGCCCATTTTCTTGATCGTATAGGGTTTGAATGCCCACCCCTCATCTTCATCATACGGGATGAACTTCTCATCCATAATCGAATCTTCCTTGACCTTGACGTTCTGAGCGAGAAACTCCGCTTTGAGGGCTTTGAGGTTTTCGAGGATCTCTTTTTCGGTATAGGTGAATTCCCAGTGGCCTACGGCGACATCGACACCGAGGAGGTTCATGGCTCCGACCATATCCTTACCACGTGTCTGGAGTGCCGTCCAGCTCCCCTGCCAGGTATCGCCACCGTCGAGCAGGAGGGTCTTGTCATGGCCAAAGCTGGTACGGAGGAAATCCACCGCTGTTTTGAGATGGGCAAATCCACCGACACGCCCCATCGCTTCTCCGTGTTTTTCGAAGTTGACACAGCTGAGTGCGTACTCCAGACGGGGGTTGTTTTTGATCTTATAATGATCCAGAAAGTTCTGCCCGACAATGTGCGGCGGCTTGCCGAGGTTGTCATAAAGGCCGATGTTGACACTCGGCTCCCGGAAATACACCGGCATTAACTGCGCATGCGAATCCGTCGTGTGAAGGATACGAGCATTTCCGAAGGGCTTGAGTTTGTAGTAATCCTCAAGTTTGCCATCCGGGCTCAGGCGCATGTGTGAATTGGCAAAAACCGGTACGGCACCGAGTACCGCCATCATATAGAGAAATTCTCGTCGCTTCATTTCGTTCATTGTGTTCCTTTTCTTTCAAATTATCCTAAACAGGAATAGATACTGCTTGATATGCATTCCTACATAGAATCATTGGGTTCTTGCAGGAATGGAAGGGGCATGGCAACTCTTTGAAAGTATACCATACCCCCTGCCTTTCCAAACAGTTACTTAAAACTTAAAACCGTCTCCGGGGACGGCCAGCTTCCACGCTGTTTCCGCTTCGTTGACTTGCTGAACCGCACGTACAGCAAAGCTGCAGGCACGCCAGGCAGCATACGTCGTCGCAAACGTGTGTTTCTTGACTTTCCCTTTTTTCTTGTACTTCAGGGTCACCTCTTTGGCTTTGGCTTTGGCCGCAGCCTCCGTGTCGGTGATGTACTGACTGGTCGTTACCCCTTTGCGCTTGAACTCCACACCCATTTTTTTGGCCAGGGCGTTGTATTCAGTCGCTGTCTTCAACACGCCATCAATGCCGTTGGCTTTGACGTCACACACTTTGGCAACATCAATTTTGGCGGCATCGGCGAGCGTGGCTGCCGAAAGCGAGGAGAGACCCAATCCTACCGAGAGGATAATGCTTGTAAGCGTATACTTTTTCATGGTCGCCTCCTTATTTGCGAATGGCTGGGCCGTCGATCGGCATTTCGTTGGACATGTACGCCATGAAATAGAG
>WFSU01000070.1 GCA_015485845.1 Nitratifractor sp.
GAAGCCCCCTACAACCTCTACGACCGCCTCGACCTCGACCGCACCCGAGGGGATCAGGCCTTCAAATCCCTCACCCGCGCCAAAAAGGTCGTCCGACTGGCGCACAACCTGTTTGTCACCGAGAACAATCTTCGTCAAGCACTGGCTCTGATGCGAGAGCTGATGACCAAACACGGCTACCTTGATATCCGCCTGTTCAAATCTGAAACCGGCATGAGCCGCAAATACTGCATCGCATATTTGGAATATCTTGACAAGAGCGAAGAGGTGGTCAAAGAGGGGAAGAAAAGAGTGTTGAGGTATCAGTAGGGTTGGCGGGTGGAGGAATATAACACACCCAAATAATGGCAACTGAAGCCTATGGAATGAATATCAGCCCCCAAATCAGCCCCTAAAAATCTGTGCTACAATGAAGGGAATTTGGTATAAAGATCCCAATTGTACCGCCAAAGAGCTTCAAGAAAAATAACACGGTGGCGATAGACGGAACCACACCAGCCCGTAAAATGGGGCTTTAAAAAATCGCTTCCAAAATATGCCCCCAAATATGCCCCTAAGTGATTGCGGTTACAATGGAGAGGGCTTAAAGCACATACTCCCAGCGGTGATACTTTGCCGCTATGTCTTTGATACTGTCCTGAGATTGGACGGTGATTATCTTGTAGCCGGTTGGCAGGTAAACTTTGATTTTCACGGTTGGGTCCTAAAAGGGGATTTCGTCGTCCAGCTCCATATCGGGAAACGGTGGGCTGGTATGAGGTGGGTGTGGCTGTTGGGTGGCAGCGGGCTGGTGGGTCGGCTGAGGTGCGGGGGATTGCTGAGGCGGTGGCGTGCCGGTTTGCCGGTTGTCTTTGTCTCCCAGCATAGTGAGGCTGAGTACATCGACTTTGTGGCGGCTCCGTTTCTGCCCGTTCCCGTCCGTCCATTGATCCAACTTGAGCCGTCCGTCTATGAGCACCTTGGAGCCTTTGCGCAAATACTGGTTTGCGATTTCAGCCGTGCGGCCATAAAAGGTGAGATCCACAAAAAGCACCTCCTCCTTTGGCTGCCCGTCGGCTCCCTTGTATTTCCGGGACGATGCTATCCCGGTATTGGCTATGGCCGCATCGCCCTGTGTGTAGCGGATTTCGATATCTTTGGAGAGGTGGCCGGCCAGTATGATTTTGTTAAACATGCTTTGCGCCCCCCTTGACGACACGCTGCACATCCTCCAGCAGATCCGTGATCCGTCCGGCATCCTCCGTCGCGTCCTCTACATTGCGCATTGCATTACGCAGCGCCCAAAGTTCATCAGAAACAAATACCCCTCTTTCTTTGTAGGAGTCGGTATCCATATCCTCAAGTGAGGCATCCAGTATGCGGATCGTCCCGGCGGCTTCGGCTGTCCGCTGGATCACGTCCGAGGCTTTGAGGAGGGCTATCTTGAGTGTCAAGAGTATCCATTTATCTTTGTCCTGATCCGGGGTGAGTGTTTTGGCTTCCTCTTCGAGTATTCGGAGGTCTCTATCAAATCGGCTCATTCTGTTTTCCTTGTGTGTGATGAGGTGGAATTACCTCGTAAATCTCCCCGCCCACTTTGAGGGTGAGCAGGGTTCGCAGGTTGATCGTACGATAACCACCTTTGGCCATATCATAAACGGTAACGAGGTTGTTTTTTGCACTGGTTCCGTTGGTACCTCCTTTTACGTGTTTGGTGACCCCGATCCGGGCGACCATCTTCCTGAGTGTTCCGTCCTTCTTGATGAAGTGGGCGGCAAAAATCCGCCCCTGGGTTTCATGGATCGCCTTGAGGGCTTTGCATTGGGGGAGCGACTTCACGCCATACCCTTTACGGCCTGGATCACAAAGGCATTGAGTTCTGCATAGCTGAGGACGATATCGGCCTCCTCATGCTCCAGCCAGATGATGTTGAGGACGTCCCCAAGGTCGCCGCCGGTAGCGAGACATTCCCGGATGCGTTTTACTGGATCATTCATTACGCTGCCTCCCTGTGCTCTGTGGACTCTTGGATTGCTTCGGTAAGGGTTTGCGCCGTCACGGCATCCCAAAAGCTCTCTGAGGCGTTTTTCTCGATAGCTTGGAGCTGCTCTATTTCGTAGGCGCTGAGCCACTCGGTAGCGTCCAGCTCGATGTCCTCCTCGGTGATGGTGTCGACCGCGTACGCTGTCCGGCTGTACATCCCCTCATCGATGAAGCTTTGGAGGATGATTTCGCGCCCCTCCCCGGGGTAATCTTCGATGAGCTCGTAGTCGGTCGGCATATCGTATCCTTGGTCATGGGCTAAGACGGTCATCCTCTTTTCCTTTCATTTATAGGATTAAATCCTATTTATTAGTTACAATTATAGCACTTAATACTAATAAAGTCAAGTCTTTTTTGGTATTTAGGGCAAATTTCATAAAATAAATTATGATTTAATGCAATTTACGGGTATAATATGTAAAAAGCAAAAGGTATCCCAATGGAATACACCACGTTTAAGCAAATCCTCAAGGATCAGGGCTTGACCCTCAAAGCGTTTTCGGAATTGGCTGGGGTCAAATATGACACGTGCAGCAAATGGGGCAAAGACGGTCGCCCGGTGAGCGACTGGGTAGACACCTGGCTCAAGCTCTACATCGAAAACAAAGAGTGCCGGGATCTCAAAGAGACGATCCGGGAAACGGTCTGCGAGCGCGGATAAGTGAGAAGTGCGTATCATTATCAATTCCGACACTTTCTTGTTGTAAAAGTAACCACGTGTTCCATGGTTACTTTTTTGTGAATAGCTGTTCCAACCCTCAAAGCCCCATGCCACCGGGGTTTCAATGGGTGTTACAAAATAGGGGGTACCCCCTCTAAACGGATTTCGTGAAAGTTTGGAAGGGGCTTCGGTGTAGCAAACCTTATCTTTGCAGAGATCTGACCCACCCCGCCCCTTTTTGGAAACGGCAACCAAACCAAAAAGTTTTGGTAACCACTTTCTGACATGATCAAACCTCATGGATATCGCGGTTCGCACTACCCGCGTCACGCTGCAATCCGTCAAAGTACCTTTTCGCTGAGTGCGTCTACTCATGCACGCCCTCCAGTAGTGCCTCCATCTCCTCGAGACTGTCCGCTCCCCATGTGGTAGTCTTATCGTCGCTGCTTCTACCCTGAGCATATATGAAATTGGGGCTCATGTAGTGGCTCTCTTTTGCATAGCCTTGGGTATCAGTGTAGGGATAGATGCTTTCGATGAGATACTCCCCAACATATTTGCCTGCGTATTTGCTGCTGAGGGTGCCGCATACCTTTTCAAGATACCACGCCTCGAAGAGTTCCAGCGTCTCAAGATGTTCTTTGCGTATCTGCTTGAGGACTTTGGCTTTGTAACTGGTAAAGTTGCGGGCATCACTGCTGACATGATCGGCATAGAGGTTGGCTTCTCTTTGCTGTTCGTGTTCAGTCAGAGTGTGAAAAATATTATCACGTGTCTCTGTCTCTCTCCTTTTGTCTATTTTGTTTTGTTCTATTATCTTTTGTGTAGCCACCTCCTGACCGGGGGGGGTGTCACCGTGTGACCGGGGGGTGTCCACCTCCTGACTGGGGGGTGCCACCTCCTGACCGGGGGTAAGGCTGTATCGGTTATAGGATGATCCCCCGTCTGCTTTGTACTGCTTCTTGACTATAATGCGCCGTTTCTCTCTCAAAGACTTTATTACAGATTTTGCTTTACTGGCACTCATCCCGGTAGCTTTCTCAAACTGTGAGTAGCTGATCCCGTCGCTCTTCTTACCGTATCCGATAGTTTTCCGGGCGATATGTACGAGGATAGCCCGCTCATGCAATGAGAGCGTTACATCGTCAAGGATCGCGTTTGGTACCCGTGTGTATCGCTCTTCCTGCTCTTCCATCTAATACCCCTGCACCGTCTCGAAGTCCATCGGCTCCCCGGTCTCTCTCCAGTCATTGAGTGCTTTTTGGAAATCGTTGCGAGGGTCAAAGATCCAACAGAGGATCAGTTCTCGGATGCTCAGGCCGGTTTCGGCTTTAACCTCTTCGGTAGTGATGAGGTGGTTACGAAAAACCTTTTTGCCCAGTATCGTATTGATCCGCGCTCCGTCGGCTGTCCGGTAGTCCATTACAAACCCCCTTGATCAAACAGGCTGGGTGTGCTGTTCACTCCAGCCATGAGGAGGTCAAGGGTGGGGCGGCTCTCCTTGAGCCCGAAAGTGAGGATCAGGGTCACGGCCTGCCCTCTGACTTCCTCATCGGGGATCTGGACGGAGATCTCTTCGAGGGTGGTGAGTCCGACCTTTTTGTCCTGCATGGCCAGCATCTTGACCGCCGGGCTGTCGGTGTCTGCTATGGTCTGCATCTGTCGTATGTGGTGGTCTCCGAGGTGACGGAAACATCGATCCAGTATAAAGTCGGTGAAGATTTCTACCCATGCCGGGGAGAGCCCAAGCGTGCCGATCTGTTCGGCTGCATCGCTCCAAACACTGAGATGCTGCTCGATGCGCCGCTGTTGGTATGGTGTCATGGCTTGATCCTTTGATAAAGTGTCTCGAGTTCGTCGGCAAAGGCGGTGACGTGCTCCTCCATCCGGGCGATATACTCCTCATCCCGCTGGATACGTACGATAAAAAGTTCCATGCTGGGATGATAAGCCACAAAGTCCCACCATTGCCGCCCGCTGATCCAAAGATTACCCTGCACTTGAGGTTTGTAAATGTCGGGGAGTTTGGCTTCGATCATGTAGCGGACGAGAGTAGAGGGTTTGGGGCATTTGATCTCCAGTCCGCCGTCGGTTCCGATCAGCCCGTCCGGGCTGGCGCCGATGGTTCCGGCGTCGTTGAACATCAAGCCCACTTGGGTCACCTCAACGTCATGGAGAAACGCATAGGCATCGCGGGCGCGGGGTTCGAGTTCATTGCCCCGCTGCATCCATTCGCTGGTGAAGCTCTCCGAAGGCTCCCCGGTAAGCCGTTCGGCCAGCAGCTCATAGAGATAGGTGCGGTAGCTTTTGGACTTATCCCCTTTGGCGGGCGTGATGATGTCCTTGAAGCGAGACGCGGTGGGCAATCCCAGCCGGGCATGCAGCCATGCCGGGGAGCCCTGCTCCATCTCAAGCGTGATCATGGCCGGATCGCTTTTGCTTTTGGGTGATCAGTTTGGCAATCTCTTTGGCGTGGGGATAGTCTATCGTTTCGACCCGTTCCGCCCCGGCACGCTCCAGCACCCATGCGGTCACTTTGTCCGGGTGTTCAGCTTGATCGATGTACGCGCGGATCGTAGTGAGATACCCGAAGTATTCCTCCTGTTCAAACTCCTGAGCGACTTCCTGCACGTAGGCGGCATCTTCAAATTTGCCCATGTAGATATCGGCACCGAAACCAAGGTAGCTCAAGGCTTTGCCGATGGAATTGGTGATCACCTTTTTGTAAGCGTCCTCATCGACTTTGGCATATCCCTTGGAGGTCTGATACCCCAGCTTGACGGCATTGACCACAGGGAACGCTCCCTCTGTGGTGCCGTCGGTATAGAAAAACGTCCCGGACAGTTTGGCCAGCGTGGTCTCTCCCAGCGGCACTTCATCGATCCGCACGTCACGTAGCCCAAAGCCGGTGCCGTATGCTCCGAAGCGTTCCGTTGCAAGCTGGATCAAATAGTAAGCATCAATGTTGGTAAAGGGTTGGCGCCCGCTTACGTTGACGTTCTTGGTGAAGCTGGGATCAATCTTTTTGACACTCTCCCAGAGTGTGAGATTATCGCTCATGGCTATACTCCTGTTGGTAGAAAATTGGGTGAGCTTGATCCTCCCTCGTTGGGTGATTTTTTCAAGCGCATTGGGTTGGGGTTGGGTTGATTTGTGGGGAGTATTTGGGTAAAATGCGGGTGCTTATGCCTGCTTTACCGCCTCTCCCCGGCGGCTGTCACGGCGGATCGTGCTCCCCGTGGCGTTTCATTGTACGACCTCTCTGGCCAAACAGATAAAATCCTCAAAAGCCACCGTCGCCGTCCGTGTCTCTGATAGCTCGGAGTTGATCATGCTCAAGGGCAAGCGTACCTCCCAGCGTGATGTGTGAGGGATGTGGTAGATGAGGACGGGGATCAGGTAGCCGGTGGCGTTGGCGGTAGTCTGCTGCCACCATTGGGATGGGGTGAGGCGCTTGTGATCCTTGACCTCGATAGCCAGCGGTTCCAGTCCGGTGATGTCGTATCCGCTGTCACGGGTTTGGCTCAGGTTCCGCCGGGTGGTGGTGAAGCCGTGCTCCTTGAGGAGGTTCACTACCTTCTGCTCACCGGCGCGGCCTTTGGTGCGTTGCATCGCCCCCATCATGCCACCTCAGCGGCTCTCTCGATAAATGCCTCAATCTCTGATCTTCGGATGATGGTCACCTGCTTGGAGAGTTTGACGGTCTTGATCTCCCCGGCTTTGATGAGATTCCAAAGCTGTGAGATGGAAATCCTGAGATAACGCGCGGCTTCGGATGGTCTGAAGTTTTCTAAATTCTCCATTGGCTTGGTTCCTTGTGGTTTAGGTTGTATAAGCTTATGGAGGAATTATAGAGAAATATGAAATTCGGTTGGAAAGAAATTACGCAAATATTGCGTAAAAATCATCTATATTGTAGGGATAATAATCCCCACCATGAAATTTAGCACTATAAATTTCTGAAAAATCTTTGTATTTTGAATTATTAAAACAATTAGGGTTGTACTGCTCGATATCTTTGCTGCCAACTCCTCTATACCCTCTACTAAAAAAAATATTATAGATACCATTTTCTTGATTGTAAGCCATTTCTTCACTTGGTATAGATAATGTCGCTTTGTTTGGCTTCAATGGGCTATCATTACCCCAAACAATTGCAACATATCTAAGGCCAGTATGCGAAGGAATTGCCCCAGAGTAATTAAAAATAGAAGATAATGTATGCTTTATTTCATTATCCGCAAATCCTGTAAAATACATAGCCCCAGCGACTAATGCAATTACATCATTTACTGTTATTGCTTTGTTGTAATGATATGCTACTATCTTCTTGTAATGTGATATATCTGGTTTAAAACTTATAGCGTATTCTTGCCCACCAACTTTGTTTCTTCTTGCTTCCTCCGGGCTGGAGTATTTTTTCTCTTTTGGATCAATTATTGGGAATACTGCATGAATATCACCTTCGTGAACTGTTACAGTAAGCCTCGTGCGTTTAAAATTTGTGATCTCTATTGCTTCTTCCAAGGAAAGTGCCTTTAAGCCTAGTGCCAATTCAGGATTATCGCGCACTATTTCAAGTTCAACTATTTTATTCATCATTGACCTAACAGCATCACTATCCCCCAAGCCATACAAGTGCCATATAGAAGAAAGGAGCGTGTCAATTTTCCTATTTATAAATTCTTTCCAACGTGGGTATTTTCTTCTTTCAAGGTGCTCAATAATTTGCAGAGCATTGTTTACAATAATTTTTTTCTTTTCTAGTTGGCGTATTCTATGATTATCCATCCTTCACCCCCTCCAAAAAATCCGCGTACCACTGCATGAGCCCGCGTTTCTCCTCTCGGTATTCGGCTCGATTGTAAGCGCTGGTGGTTTTGCTGGGCTCTTTGTGTGCCAGGCATGCCTCGATCACCTCTTTGTGATAGCCATGACTGTGGTCACCGCTGATGTGTTCATTGGCTATGGTCGAGAAGATTGCCCGGAAACTGTGGGGGACTATCTCGTCCTTGGTGTAGCCCATCCGACGGAGGGAGGCGCTCAGGGTATTGTTACTCAGGGGGCGACCATGCCCTCGGAGGCTGGGAAACACATAGCGCGGGCTGGTGCTGTTGTATCGCAGCTCCTCCAGCAGGGTGATCACCTGATCGGGCAATGGCAGGGTAAAGGCGGTTTTCATCTTCATTTTTTCCGCCGGGATATTCCACTCTCTGGCCTCCCAGTCGATTTCGCTCCACTCCATGTGACGGATATTGTAGCTTCGGACAAAGACATACGGGAGGACACGCAGCGCCATTCGGGTCGTGTAGTCGCCGGTATAGTCGTCAATGGCACGCAGTAAGCCCCGGATCTCCTCGATGCGGGTGGGGGCGGGATAGTTCTTGATGATCTTCTTTCCGAGGATGAGGTGGACGTCAATATCGGCTATGATGTTATGCGGTACGTACTCATGGGTCACGGCATACTTGTAGATTTGGTTGAGCTGCATGGCTGTACGGCGGGCAGTCTCGAGCACCCCTTGAGATTTGAGGTGCTCGAGGATCTCGACGACATCGAGGCGTTTCACCTCATCGATGGGCTGATCTTTGATAAAAGGATAGATGTAGTTGCGCATGGAGCTCTGGAGGCGGTCGTGGTACTTCTCGGATACCTGACTACCATAGTCCCGCCACCACGCCTGAGAGACTTTGTAAAAAGTATTGCGGGCTTTGGAGGCTTCGGCTTTGTCCGCTTCGTTCTGTTGGCGTTTCGCTTCGTTCGGATCGATCCCCTGAGCCAGCATCGTGCGGATCTCTTCTCGACGGGATCGCGCCTTAGCAAGTGTGATCTCAGGATAAGCCCCTATCGAGACTTTACGCTCTTTGCCCCCAAAGCGGTATTTGAGTTTCCAATGTTTCCCCCCGCTGGGTGTTACTTGAAGGTATAAACCGCGACCGTCAAAAAGTTTGTAATCCTTTTCCCGTGGTTTCGCGTTTTTAACATCCTGTGCGTCCAGTGGCATTACTTTGCGTGCCATGCGATATGCCCCTTTATTTTAGGGGCCGATTCTTCCAAGATAGGGGCTCTTTGAAATTCAGCCCCCATGCCAGCCCCTAAAATCTATGGATTTGTCTGTATTCGATTATATCAGCATAGACTAACAATCATGCTTAAACATCGTAATTATGGTCTTTATTTGTATTTGTGTGGATTGTATTGGGTTACGTATGGCGAGAGGGTGGAGGAATCGAACCTCCCTCGAGACGGTCATCCGCCCCGATGATCGGGTTTGAAGCCCGCAGTGTCCACCAGGATCACATACCCCCCGTACTGAAGAAGCGTATTATAGCCAAGTAAAGATAGAAAATTGAAATGGTGAGGTGTGCTGCCGGCAGCCTGCCGGCAGCGAAAGAGAAGTTGACCAACTTCTGTCTGAGCGATCCTCGCTCCTATCAGTCAACTTATCAGGCTGGAATCGCGCCACTGTCGTTGGCGTAATGCTCCAGGTACTCAGCAACATACTTGCTGTATTTGGGTCGGAAGGGCTTGATGGCAGACTTGCGGCCGCAGAGTTTGGCGACCTCGGCTTCCATCTTTCCCGCTTTGACGATGGCATCCCACTCGGCGATCGAGTGTTGCAGCGCCACGCGGGGTGCCGGGATACTGCAATCGTCGTGAATGGCACGATTGAGGACTTTTTCCCCTTTGATCGGATCAGCCGAAGCGACGGTAGCCACAACCCCGACTCCGATCATCAGTGCCAGTACGGCACGGATCATGATGCGTTTCATTGGTTCTCCTTTCAATGCGCGTCGGCATCCAGATTAAAGACTTTGGTTCCCACATAGTAGAGCAACACAACAATCCCGAGACCTCCGAGAGAGATCATCATCTCCGTGGAGCTCGGGAAGTAGTGTACCCACTCGGGCGGTAGCATGTATTCCCGGGTTTTCATCATTTGCAGCGGTTTGAGCTGGGTATCGTGCACCAGATCGTAGCGCATGAAAAAGATCCCAACCATCCCGATCAACGATGCCCAGAACATCATCACGTGGTTTTTCCCCTTGGTCAGCAATGCTACCAGGAACGGAATCAGCATCCCGAAAATGACTTCAGCCCAGAAAGGCCAGGTGGTCAGAATGTGCTCGGCAACATCCGCACGACCGGGCATGCCACCGTAGATACCGGTCAGCATTTTCCAGGTTTCAAAGAACATCAGGATGGCCAGAAGTAATGCCTGGATGAGGGCAAGATTGGTCAGCATCACTTTGGCGTTGTCCGGGAAGCGGAGTTTGTAGCGGAAGCCCATCATGATGAATGCGATGTAAATCCCGGTGATAAACGCCGTGAGGATGAAATAGGTCGGATAGAACACCCCGTTGGAGATCGTTCGCGAGTTGAGGAACCCAAAAACCCCTCCGAGGTTGGAGTGGGCTGCCAGACCGACCAGCAGACCGATCAAACCAAAAATCCGCGCGTTTTTCATGTCGTGCTTGAGTAAGAAAATAAACTCAATGATCATAAACGTCAGATAGATACCGTACAGTGTCCCCATCCACCAGATCGCCGAACGCATGCCCGGGCTGAGGATGTTGTAGATCAGCATCCGTACTGGGTGACCGATCTCAAAGGCAATAACGGCAAAGCCACCGAGGATCGTCACGATCGAACCGAAAATCGCTCGCTTGGAGATCATCTCGTAGTCTTTGAATCCGAACACGTCGCCGAGGGAACCGACGATGCACAGCCCGGTAGAGCTGACAACGAAGAAAATGTAGACCGCGATCAGCAATCCCCAGGGGTGCTGGCGTGTCACACCGTACGCGTGGTGACCGTGGACGAGATAAATCCCTACGCCAATCACAAAGAAGGCGAGGAACAGCAGCGTCAGAGCCGCCACCAGCAGATTGGTCGGACTCTTCTCAAACTTGAGAATGTCTTTGATCCCTACCTTATTGACAGGAATGGATGTGATAAATTCTTTTATACTCATACCTTCCTCCTTATGTTAGGTAGAACAATTTGGGGTTGGTACCCAGATGCGATTTGAGACTGAAGTGATCCCGGGTCTTGAGAAGGATACTGATCTCACTCTCCGGATCGTCCAGATCACCAAACGTCCGTACTTTGGTCGGACATGTATTCTGGCACGCAGTCGTCGTCTCACCCCGTGCCAGACGGGTGTCGGAGCAGAACGTACACTTGTCCACCGTCATCGTACGATCATCCACGTAGCGGGCATCGTAGGGGCAGGCGTTCATGCAGTAGCTGCAGAGGATACACTTGTCGCTGTTGACCCGGACGACGTGGTTCTCGTCGTAATAGGTTGCATGCGTCGGGCACACTTCCTGGCAGGGTGCGTCCTCGCAGTGCTGACACTGGCTGGGGACGAAGGTGTTGGAGACGATGTCGAGGTTGGGCCACTGCCCTTCGACCTCTTTGACCCCGACCCAGATGCGGTGCTTGTCGGCACCGAGCAGGACGCCGTTCTCTTCTTTACACGCGACTTCACACGCTTTACAGTTGATACAGTTTTTGTAGTCTAATGCCATTCCATATCGTGCCATTACACTCTCCTTATCTCGACATTGGTGCTGTGCATGACCGCGGCACCAAATGTCGGTTCGATATCGTCTTTGATGAGTACGGCATCGTTGGCGCCGTTGCCGTATGCCATTTCCATCCCTTTGCTCTCGCTGCCGAAACCGTGGAGCATGAAGGTTTGGTTGGGCGCGATCTTTTCGGTGGGGTACGCCTGGAGCTGTACGGTACCGACTTCGCTCTTGACCTCAACCATATCGCCAAAGGCAATGCCCATCTCTTCGGCTTTGCGCTTATTGATCCAGACGAAGTTGGTGGGGATCAGGTCACGCAGCATGGCGTTGTTGGTCGTACCGCTCTGGGTAAACTGCGCGTGCCGTCCGGTGATGAGGCGGAATTTACCCTCAGGGACTGAGAATTTCCACTCATCGTGCCAGGTGGGCATCGCATCGATCCCCTTGGTAGCAAGATGATCGTACTTGCAGGTAACTTTGAGCTTGTCGCCCTGTGTCGAATAGAAACGCTTCGACTTGGGATAGTATTGGAAGTCGTTGGGGCTGAGCTGCTTGTGGTACTCTTCCATGTGGGGGTAGTAGACCCCTTTTTCGTTGAGCGTTTCCCACGCTTTTTCACCAAAGACTTTTTCGACGACCTCTTTGTTCTTCTCATGTACCGGCATTTCCCAGGCATCAGCAAGATCGTAACCGTCTTCTTTGAAGACTTTCTCTTCGCCGCGTTGCTTGATCTGCTCTTGGAGGTCTTTGTCGTACTTTTTGCTGATCTCAAAGAGCGGTTTGGCCAACTTCTCGGCCAACTCTTTGTAGATCACTTCCGGCTCTTTGGTCTCAAAGAGCGGCTTGATCGCTGCGCGACGCTGGACGATGGAGGGCTCGAGCCATCCGTACGATTTGACCGGTGATGTCCGCTCGAGATAGCTCGCTTCGGGCAGGATGACATCGGCAAACATGGCCGTGTCACTTGGGAGGATGTCGATCATGACATTCAGATCCATTTTCATCAGCAATTCACGGGTTTTGGCGCTGTTGGGGACGCTCATCATGGGGTTGTGCTTGCGCATCATCATGACCCGTACCGGATAGGGGTTTTTCCCCTCGAGGATCATATTGCGGAAGACAATCCACGAACCCGATTTGATCGTCGGGAAAGCAATCCCCTCAGTATCGAAGCGTTCCTGTGCCTGATCATAGATCGGAGCGTTGACAAACTCAGGGGGCAGCATAATAGGGTTGCCGTAGATGTAGCCACCTTTCTGATCCAAGTTCCCACTGAGTGCCTGGAAGATTGCGATGGCACGACGGTACTGGTAGTCGTTGGGGGAGAAGACGCTACGGCGACCCGGGTAGAAGATGGGACGCTCTGCGTTCATAAACTCCCGTGCCATCGCATAGATCTCTTTGGCCGGAATACCGCAGATCGGCTCGGCCCACTCCGGGGTGTACTTGTGAGCAAGGATATGCTGCTTGTACTCTTCATATCCTGTACCATGTTTTTTCATGAAAGCTTCATTCTGAAGATTTTCATTGAAGACAACATACGTCATGGCCAGCATGTATGCAAGGTCGGTTCCGGGATTGACCGGGAGCCACTTGTCAGACTTGGCCGCCGTATTGGTAAAGCGAGGATCGATGCAGATTGTCTTCATCCCGCGACCTTTGGTCTGCTTGAAGATGTCTTGTGTATCGGGGGTGATGATCGCCTCGGCGCGGTTGGCTCCGGCGATGATCATGTAGTCGGCGTGCTCTGGGTCGATCTCAGGATAGGCACCGATGGTTGCGAAGAACCCAGCACCAGCCGTTTCGAGACAGATACTCACTTCATCGACGTAGTTGGGCGTTCCGATCTTTTTGCCAACGAGATCTTCAAAGCCCTCTTTGGAGAGCCCTTCGCCGTTGCAGTAGCCGATGGTGGAGCGGTTATCCTTCTCCTCATCGATGATCTGCGCAAGCCCTTTGAAGTCTTTGGTTCCATTCAGGATCGCTTCGTACGCTTCCTCCCAGGTCACCCGCTTGAACTTCCCTTCACCCCGCTTACCGATGCGAATCATCGGATACTTGAGCCGATCGGGATCGTACGTGGTCTGTATCCCAGCGTTTCCGCGTGGGCATAGCATGTTGCGTGATTTGGGAAAATAGGGGTTGGGGTTGAGTTTGGTGACTTTCCCCTCCTCGACCCGGGCAAAGCCGGCACATTTGTTGACACAGATTCCACACAAGAACGGAACTTCTTCCGCTTCACCGGTACTGGTTTTGGTCGTGACACTCTCACGCAGAGCGGATTCACCGCCCTCATGCGCCAAGAGACTCGACCCGACCGCACCGCCAACCACGGTCATCGCCACCGTACCCTGCAGGAACTTTCGTCTGGAGATTTCAACTTCCATCAACAGTCCTCCTAAGTTATCGTTATTTAGATTATAAATCGGAGTAATATACTCCTAATTATAATTCTATGTTATAGTGTACTGCGTTCCTACTTATCATTCGACGATTAAGATCAAGATTACGTGTTTTTTTGACGAAAAAAGGAAGAATTAGTAACAAAAAGTAGTCAGATAAAAAACAAATTAACTACAGATTATTTAAATTATTTGTTTATATTATTCAAAGAATTTTTTTAGAATGAACAGGGAAGGGGGATGCGCCCCTGCAAAAGCAGGGACGTACGGAAAATCAGTGGTGGGACTTGACAATTAGAACGGTCATTTTGACGTTGATGATCAGAAATTGAATGAATTGCCAGATGACACAGGTTCTGCGCCATACGGTAAACTTACTCGGAACCGGGGTGAAGTCGTTTTGCGTATATTGTTCGATTTTTCTCATAGGATGCTCCTTTTTTACTTTTTGCGTGTTGCTCTGTTTACTCAGGGATCAGCGTCCAGCCTGGCTTGAGCTTGGCTTTCCAGAGGAAAGCGTGGTGGAGGAGATGCTTGACCCAGTGACCCGAGAGGCCGATCATACCGAAGGTACCGTTGAGATCCCGTCCGTACTCATATTTGTCGTAGTCGGGGATGATGGGGTACATGGTCATCGCAACCGCTGTACCACTGAAGAGACCTTTACCCGCACTCGCGATACAGGCCGCACCCATTTCTGCCATGTTGGCAGTGTGGGTAGGCTCGGGAGCTCCATTGATCATGTCGCGAATACTCGAGACGACGGCCTTGCCCATCATGGCCGAAGGCATACCGGTTCGCGGTGGCGTCGGATTGATCGGGGTGCCATTGGGAGAGCTGAAAGGCTTGGAGATGATGTGTGGCGGTGCAAACGCGATCCCAGCCGCAAAGATATTTTTGTAATCTTTGTTCTGGAGGGTGCTTGGCCAGTCTTTGGGAGACCAATTGTCGAAGCCGCGTGCCGCACTTTCGTAATCGGCATCCACAAACATGAATCCACCAGGGTTGAAGAGCTTGGACGTGATGTCTTCACCCGCTTTGTCATACGCTTTCATCCCCGCACCGGCGAAGGGGGGGATCAACATCGCGAAGTCATACGTCTCTTCGTGCATGGTGCCGTCAAGCTGCTCGTAGTGGACTTTGTCCGCCTCGACCTTGTTGACGTGAGCCCGGGTGATCCATTTGACTGAGCGCTCGGTATAAAGTGACTCGGCAAAAACTTTACCGCTGGTGACGTACCCGCCGGATTTGATGTGCATCCCGCCAACACCGAAGTCACCCAGTTCATACTCGTTGGAGATGTACGTGACGGTCGCTTTGTCGCGGACACCCGCTTCACGCAAAGTATGCTCGACGTTGAAGACGTACTCAAACGCGGCTCCCTGGCAGGTACACATACCGTGGCCGGTACCGATAAGGAATTTCTTCTCAGCACCCTGTTTCATCTCTTCGATCATCTTCTGCAATTCATGGTTGGCATGGGTTGCGTGATCAGCCGTACAGACAGAGACAGTATGCTCACCCATTGACGTTCCCTCACCCAAACCTTCAGTTGCACCGAAGTTCAATTTGGGGCCGGTGGCGTTGATCAGGTAATCATACGTGATCTCCTCGGACTCCCCTTCACGGTTTTGTCCGGTGTACTCGACGGTCACGTAAGGCATCTCACTGCCCTCTTTCCCTTCCGGGTGGATCGAGACCGCTTTGGCTTGACGATAGTCAACCCCGGCTTTCTTATAAATAGGAGCGAGGGGGAAGACCACTTGCTCTTTTTTCATTCCTCCGACGCCTACCCAGATGTTGGAGGGGATCCAGTTCCACATGGAGTTGGGGGTGACCACTACTACCTCGTGCTTGTTCCCAAGCCATTTCGCGGCAAATGAAGCCGCAGTATGACCTGCAACACCCGCACCCAAAATTACTAATCGTGCCATAGCATTCCTTTCGGTAAAAAATTAATGTTGGGTATTATAGGAAAACAAGGTTTAAAGAGTTATTAAAAATTCATTAAATTATATAAATATTTATTATATCTTTGCTTATTATTTTTATTATTACTTTTACAAATACGCTATAATGGACTTGGTAAGGTAATAGAACTATGGTAGAATGCCTCGACGATTTTCCAAGGAATAGAATGTGATCAAAGCTTTTTATAACAACAAACGATGGATGTGGTGGGCATACGGCGGCTTGGTCGTTCTGATCCTGAGTCTCTACGCGCAGGTGCAACTGACCGTGGCGATCAACAAATGGTACGGAGCCTTCTACGATATCCTCCAGAAAGCCACCGAACACACCGTCGATGAGTTCTGGGCTCAAATGCTTCTCTTTGCCAAATATGCTTTCCCCTACGTTCTTATCGCCACGGCGACGGCCTATTTCACCCGGGTTTATGCCTTCAAATGGCGGGAAGCGATCACATTTGACTACCTGCCGCAATGGCGGAAAACCAAGGACGAAGTCGAAGGGGCTTCCCAGCGGATGCAGGAGGACATATACCGCTTTGCCAAGATCATCGAGTCGCTCGGGCTCCAGGTAGTACGTGCCATCATGACACTCATCGCCTTCCTCCCGATCCTCTGGGGACTGAGTAAAAACGTCACCGTCCCCTACCTCCCGCATGAAGGGTCACTGGTGTGGGTCTCGCTGATCGTCTCGGTCGGCGGGCTCCTCATCTCGTGGTTTGTGGGGATCAAACTTCCGGGTCTGGAATACAACAACCAGAAGGTCGAAGCCGCCTTCCGCAAGGAGCTCGTCTACGCCGAGGACGACAAAGAACAATACGGCCACATCCCCACCATGGTCGACCTCTTCACCGGACTGCGGATCAACTACATCCGCCTCTTCAACCATTACGGCTATTTCGACATTTGGCTCAACTCCTTTGAACAGCTCATGATTATCGTCCCTTATATAATAGTAGGACCTTCACTCTTCACCGGGGCGATCACCCTTGGGGTACTGGTACAGGTGAGCAACGCCTTCTCCAAAGTCCGCGAATCGTTCTCGATCTTCATCGGCAACTGGACGACCATCACCGAACTGCGCAGCATCCACAAGCGTTTGCGGGAATTTGAAGCCAATATTGGGTACGGGGTGAAGAGTGAGGAAGTAGTCAAGCAGGAGTGAGAGGTGAGAAGTGAGAAGTGAGGAGTTTGGGGTCGGGACTTCAGTCCCGTTTCCCGTGATTAGTAATTCGTAATTGGTAATGATAAGAGCGAAAAGGAGCTGGGACTTCAGTCCCACAATGCGACTGAAGTCGCATCCCCTCGTCATAATGCGTAACGCTTAACACGTAACACGTAACACGCCAAACAAGGAATCAACAACCATGAAACACCCACCCCCCAAAAAACACATCCTCCTCTTCGACCTCGACGGTACCCTGATCGACTCGACCGAAGCGATCCTTGAAAGCTTTCGCGTCACCTATGCGACCCTCGGTGTCCCGGCACCCAAAGATGCAGACGTGACTACCCTCATCGGCTACCCACTCGATGACATGTTTACTCGTCTGGGCATCCCCACTGATCAGATCGATACCTGCGTTCGCATTTACAAAGAACACTACCGCCACATCAGCCGCGCCAAAACGGTTTTGTTGCCCGGAGCCAAAGATGCCGTCAAGGCTGCTGCACAATTTGCCCACCTTGGCATCGTCACCACCAAAACCGGCCACTTTTCCATTGATTTGATGGAGCATCTGGGGCTGATGGAGTATTTTTCCGTCCTCATCGGCCGTGAAGACGTCCAGCACCCCAAACCCGATCCCGAACCGATCCACAAAGCCCTCGAAGTGCTACCAACTGTCACCGGCAACACCTACATGATCGGTGACACCTGCATGGACATGGATGCTGCCCGAGCCGCCGGAGTGATCGGCATAGGCGTGTTGTGCGGGTATGGGACGGCGGAGACGCTGGAAGGGTGTGCGGAGATTCTGGTGGCGGATGCGAGGGAGGCAGTGGAGAAAATAGGATCGTAGGGGCAGACCCATGTGTCTGCCCGGGTGGCGCACGCCACCATCACGGGGCTGGGACTTCAGTCCCACAGAAAAAAGCTACCCACGCCAAGAAGATACGCTGACGCGTTTGGTTGGACTGAAGTCCAAGCCCCTTTACGCCTTACCAATCACGAATCACGGGGCTAAAGTCCCTCCAAATTTCAACCTTCGAATTCCATCGGCTCTCGATCCGGGACTTTTCCCAGCATGGATCGCAGGTGTCGGACACTCCCTTCGTCCGATTTTTCCTGTAGATAATCATACGTCTGGAGTGCCGAGAGTTTTTCGGCAATGGCGGTTGCAATAAACTGGTTCATGGATATGTTTTCGTGCTTGGAAAACGTCTTGAGGCTCATCCCGAGCGAATCGGGCAATCTGAGAGCTACATTCATGGTAAAACTCCTTGTTCAAATAACTCAGCCGGGGTCAAAATATCGATCCCGAAATGGGTTTTTACACCCGCAAAATCTTTGGTGTTGTATGTAACAATCGCTTGTGCACGCCCATTCACCGCTGTCTCAAGAACTTTGTCATCAAAACTGTCTCGAAGAAAAGGTCTCCACAGAAAATGGAGTTTCGTCCGATGAGAGATATGGACGATATCCGAAAGGATCAATCGGATCTCTTCTTCACTGAAGTAGGAATACTTGACTCGATTTTTGGGTCGCAACAAGACCTCTTCGAACTCCAGAATGAGCGGAACAGACACCACATTGTATTTCTTACCCTCTTCAAACGCATCGGCAAGGT
This sequence comes from Nitratifractor sp., assembly GCA_015485845.1. Taxonomy (GTDB): domain Bacteria; phylum Campylobacterota; class Campylobacteria; order Campylobacterales; family Sulfurovaceae; genus S017-3. The sequence continues at coordinate 18,379 of WFSU01000070.1, forward strand.
GTTCTATCAAGCGATACGATTTGCCCCTGTTGGAAAAGAGCGCAGAGAGCATCACATTGGTATCTATGACAAATCTATTCATGTTGTATATTATATATGATATACACTTGATAGTTTCTTATGGGCACACCAAAATCCCGTCATGCGACCTCTCTTGGTCGGCTGAAGCCAACCCTACTGCACCAATTACCATTCACCATTTACCAATCCTCTCCTGTTACCATTTCTAAACGACTTTCTCGAAAAAAACCGTCCCCAAAGCCCTCTTTAAGAGAGCTATCTATACAATGGGCAGACAATATTGCAATGAGGAGAAAAGATGGTAGAGATCAGATGGCACTCACGTGCCGGCCAGGGTGCCGTTACCGGCGCCAAAGGACTCGGAACGGTCGTCGCAGCGACCGGCAAAGATGTACAGGCATATGCTCTGTACGGATCGGCCAAACGCGGAGCAGCGATGAACGCCTACAACCGTATCGATGACAAACCCATCATCAATCACGCCACCAAAATGAACCCGGACTACGTCCTCGTCATCGACCCGGGTCTGGCGTACACGGATAACATCACCAAAAACGAAAAACCCACCACCCAGTACATCATCACAACCCATTCAGACAAAGAAACCCTGATCAGCAAAATCCCTGCACTTCAGGACAAAGCAGACCGGGTACATGTCCTTGATGCCATTGCGATCTCCAAGGAGACCATCGGCCGTTCCATGCCCAACACCCCGATGCTGGGCGCCTTGATGAAAATCTCCGGGATGTTCCCGCTGGATGAGTTTTTGGAGAGCATGAAAGTCGTTCTGGCGAAATTTCCCCAGAAGATCATCGATGCCAACATGGAAGCGATTACCCGCGCTTACAACGAAGTGAAGTAGGAGAGAGCCATGAGTCAAAACATACCTGGAACCGCCAAAAAAGGGATCCACGAACTTGGCGCCGAGAAAAAAGTCGGTTGGGATGAAGTCACACAGGGGGTCGTCCTTGAGCCCTTTGCCGAGCCGGTCAAAGACGTCGCACATATCCGCCCGGAAGAGCGCGACTACACCGATTTCAGCTCCTACACGGCGACCGTCGCCTCCTGGCGGGTATTGAAGCCTGTGTACAACAGCGACATTTGCATCGACTGTCAAAATTGCTGGGTCTGGTGCCCCGATACCTCCATCATCTCCCGCGACAAACAAATGCTTGGGATCGACTATGACCACTGTAAAGGCTGCGGCGTGTGTGCCGAAGTGTGCCCCACCAATCCCAAGTCTCTGGTAATGTTCGACACCAATGAAGATCTCGACGTCGCCCTCTCCCAGTGGCCCGAGAAAAAGAGAAAAGAGAAATAAAGGATCCTGAATGGCAAAAAAGTTTGAAATCAATGAAATAGAGGTTTGGGACGGCAACTATGCGGTGTCACAGGCACTGCGTCAGGCACAGATCGATGTCGTCGCCGCTTACCCCATCACCCCCTCGACCCCCATCGTCGAAGGGTACGGTTCGTACGTCGCCAACGGCTACGTCGATGGCGAATTCGTCATGGTCGAGTCTGAGCATGCTGCGATGTCTGCTTGTGTCGGTGCCGCTGCTGCCGGTGGGCGTGTCGCTACAGCGACTTCGTCTCAGGGATTTGCTCTCATGGTGGAAGTCCTTTATCAGGCTTCCGGAATGCGCCAACCTATCGTCCTGACGGTAGCCAACCGCGCCCTGGCTTCTCCACTCAACGTCCGGGGCGATCACGCCGATATGTACCTCGGACGCGATGCCGGATGGATCAACATGGACGCGTTCAATGCCCAAGAAGCCTATGACCTGACCCTGTGCGCGTTCCCCATCGGTGAACACCTCGATGTCCGCCTGCCGGTCATGGTACACCAAGACGGATTTACCACGTCACACAAAGCACAAAAGATCAACCCATTGCAGGATGAGGTCGCTTACAAATTCATTGGTGACTATGTCCCCGTCGATGAGATGCTCGACTTCTCCCGCGCGGTGACCCACGGTGC